>NZ_NFJG01000003.1:0-85700 GCF_002159755.1 Bacteroides sp. An269 | reverse complement strand
CCGCTTCTGTTCTTCGTCAGATAGCCCGCTATCTTCCTCATCACAGAAGCGAAAATGCCTCAAAAACTCATCCCAAATCATCGCACGATAAATTCAAAACAGCTTCTAAAAAAATAATTATTCCATTATACGGAGGAAATGATTTTATCAATCTGTGTAATCTGTGGTGAAAATTCTTTATTACCTTGTTTCTATCACGCAATCGGCTGGAGCTTTGATGTTTTCATCCAGTGTGATGGAGCCGATACTGTCTGCTATGATGCGTCCTGACATCGGGTTCTTGATGTTGGTGATCGCCCCGCGGATGTCGGCGTTCAGGGTAGAATATTCGAAGGCGCGGTCGCAGGACGGGTCGAAAGTACAGTTCTCCAGCACCAGGTCTTCGGCATAACACAAAGGCTGTTCGCCGGAGATGTGGCAATTAACCAGGCGCAGGTTCTTCGAGTGCCAGCCCAGATACTCACCGTTCAGTTCCGAATCGTAAATCGTTACGTTCTCCACTTCCCAGAAAGCGTCCTTCGTCGTAATCTTCGCGTTATGGATTTCCACGTTCTTCACGTATTGGAATACATACTTGCTGTCGCTTTCCAGCCCGTCCACATAAATATCGTTGCTGAACATGAACGGATAGGTACCGTCGTGCAGGCGGAGGTTCTTCACGCGGATGCGGTTGCACCGCCAGAACACTTCGTCGGCATCGTTCATCTGTACGTTTTCTATCTCAATGTCGTTCATTTCACGGAACATCTTCGGGGCGTCGATTACGGTATCTTTCATGATTAAATGGTCGGAATACCACAATGCCGAGCGTCCGCCTACGGCAAAGTAACAATTGTCAATGGTAAAACCGTGTACGTGCCAGAATGGATAATTCCCCTCGAAACGGCAATTGGTTGCTACGATGTTGCTGCACTCTTTGATGCCCGATTCTCCTTCGCGGATGGTCACGTTATCCAAGTGAAGGTCGTGCGAGGCGAACAGCGGGCGTTCGCCCCCGAATTCTTTGTCTTTAATCAGCTGCATAGTATATTTGTTATTTGGTTGTTTTTCTTCGGGTGCAAAATTACAACATTCTTCCCATTCTTTTGTAAATGAATTACAGATGATACTACCTCGATTACAGAAAGGACAGAGAATTTTGATATGATACCATGCACAATTTCATACCACGCAAAGTTTAAGTCTCTAATCGGGTTGTATTATCAATCCAGAGAGCATCCTTTTATGGTTTCCATATCAAAACCGTACGTTCTCCAATTGGAAACCGTACGTTTTCGATATGGAAACCGTACGGTTTTGATATGGAGAACGTAAAAGTAAGACAGCCTGAGACAGATACTGAGCCTTTTAATCATACATTGATTCGCATCTGCTGAAACAAACTTATTTATTTTGTATCTTTGTAGGCATGAAACACGTGATACTGATTTTCTTCTGTCTGTTGTTTTGTTCCTGCCGCCAAGGAGGAGGTAAGAACGATTGGGCTTTGCTGCACGAGGCCTCCCTACATACCGCACAACCTGATTCGGTAATGGACCTGCTCGGGCAGATAGCCCGCCCCGACTGTTTACAAGGAAAGGCGCGGGCAGACTATGCCTTGCTCTATACCGAAGCCTTGAACAAACAGGGCCGGATAGGAACGAACGATTCGTTGATAAAGATTGCCCTCGGCTATTACAGCAAACAGGCTCCCGGCATCCCGCTTGCCAAAAGCTATTTCCTCTTGGGACGCATCTACCAGCAGCAAGGCAACGACACCCTTGCCCTGAAGGTCAATCTGCAGGCACTTGCCGCTTTGCCCTCACAAACGCAAGACCGTACACGGATGTTGGTGAACTACGACTTGGGGTACTTATATCACAAAACTGACTGCTACTCACAAGCCTTGTTACATTACCGGGAAATGCAGAAGTATGTAGACACACATTCTGATACGTTGGATTGTTACATCACCGCGTACAGCTTGGGAGACATCTTTATGTTGCTGAATCGATACGACAGTGCTTACCATTATTATCAGGAAGCCATTTCGTTCGCCCGCCAATTAGAAAATAAATCCTACGAAAGGTATATCATCAGGCAATTGTGCCTGCATGCCCGTTTGACCGGCAATCGTCAACAGGCTAAAGTTTACCTGCAGGAAATAGTTGATACTTACGGCAATGATTTTTACAACAAAGCTGTGCTTTTCAAAGAAGAAGGTAATGTCGATTCGGCTTCTTTCTATTTCCTCAAAGCAACAAAAGATCCGCAAATCATCACCCGGACTATGGCATTTTATAACCTGTTACAGTTGCATCGGAAAGAACACCCGGCTTTGGCTTTCGTCTATGTCGATTCTTTCCATATTTATAAAGATTCGCTTTATGCCTTGCGGCAAACCGATAAAATAGGGAGACTGACCGAACAATATCTGCAACAAATGAGCCGCCAAAAGGCGGAGGCTAACCGACGTGAAAACACCATTTACTTATGTGTAGGTATCTTCATCACGCTTCTGTTATGCGGCATCGGCATTTTCCTTTTCATCAAGCATCGGGAACGCCGCTACTTGCTATTAGAGAAACAGTTAGTCACAGACCGATTGGCGGCAATCAAAGAATATGTAGCTGAACAGAACCGGCGGAACCCTGAAGCATGGAAAACGATGCGCCAAGAGATAGCAGCCATAGAAACGCAAACACTTATCGGGCAGTTTCAACAAACGGCATGGCAAAAGCGAATCCATGCCATACAGAAAGGCAACGGCAAACCTTTCTCGAAAAAAGAACAGGAAGCATTCCAAAAAGAAACCCTTGCCTTGTTTGATGAACCAGTGAAACGGCTGCAAGTGGAATATCCCCAAATCACCGAAGCCGATTTGCTGTTTTGCCTGCTTTCTTTCATGGATTATCCTACCAGCCTGATAGCCTCGTGCACCGGACGTAAGGAGAACGCCCTGCGTACCTGCAAGCACCGCCTGAAAGAGAAACTATCAAAAGAGACATTCGGGCTTTTCTTTCATTCCTCTATAAACCAGCAAGATACAGAAGAAGTGTAACGCTCGTTGTAACGCTGTAACGGAAATTGTCACGCAAAATATTTGGCTGTTTTTATCAATTTTCAGAATTTTGTGGAAACAAAAAATGAAATACTTATGAAAACAAAACTGATTGCTTTATTGTGTATGCTAATGACGGTTTCTTTCTGTATTGCTCAAATCACTAATACGAATACAGAAATAAAATTACAGCAAAGCATAGGAAATGGAGAAGGGCGTCCAAAACCCAGTTCATTAATGGAAGAACCTCGTGCATTCCTTGACCAATCAAAATTGTCTGTTTCGATGCCCGAAAGCAGAGAAGCGGTGGTTTCGATTATGCGTCAGATGAATGGAACGATGGTTTATCAACGGGCCTATTTCCATACGCAAAGCGTGACGGTAGACCTTGGCGGTATGCCGGTAGGTACGTATCAGTTGCGGATAGAAATAGACGGAACGGTTTATACAGGTACTTTCCGTTTGTAACCAAATGTTACCAAAGCTATGAAGAAAACAGGTATATTCTTACTGTTGCTGTCTTTGCTGGCAGCCTGTCAAGAATCTGATAATGTAGAAGCACTGGCTAGAGGAGAAAGTGATGGTGATTGTTCAGATTGTGCTATCTATGCTCCAGGTATATGTAAAGACTGGGGATGGGGTGGTTGTACAGGAAAAAATGCTATAAAATATTTGTAAACTATGAAAAGAGTAGGTTGTGTATTAATATCTTTGTTGTTTATTGTTAGTTGGGGATTTGTAACAACGTCATCTAAGCAGAATGCAAAAGAAGAACTGTTACTTCTACAGAATGTGGAAGCGCTCGCTGTTCCAGAAATCATAGTTGGACCATTTTGTATGGTAACAAGTTCTATTTGTGTTGTAGAATCTGATGGGCTATTTCTTAGAGGTGTTCCTTTATTTTAATTTTTATTGTCAGGAAATGTGTAAGGCTTTGTTTTATTCATTTCCTGACTCTTTAAAACGTGAATTCGTCATGAAACGGATTATATATGGTTTATTGTTGTGTTTGAGCTTTGGTGGGTGTAAACAAGAGCAAGATGGCTTTTCTGCTTTTGATTCTTCTTTTAGGAATGTGCGTAAAGTGATAGTTGATAATTGTATAAAATCGGATTTGCTTTTAGGACGCCCTTTTTTTATTGAATACGCTGATTCATGTGTGTTTATATATGACGATTTGGGTGATAGTCTTTTCGTTATGGTTGATTTGGCTGAAAGGAATTGTGTGTATCGTTTTGGTACAAGAGGGCAGGGGAATAATGAGTTTTTACAAGTGGCTTCACTACATAGAATGGCTAGTGATTCTAGTATCTGTACTTATGATTTTTACCGCCATGCTTTGAGCCGGATTGATGTCCGGAATGTTAAGCAAGGTATTAAGGATTATGTAGTATTGAAAAAAGACAGCCTGAATAGCATTGATATGTTACCAACGAAATACGGAAGTTTTATAGGATTGGGATTTTATGAAAATACAATGTTTTCTTTATTACGAGAAAATCTGACGGATTTCTTTTACGAGTATCCGTACCGTGACAGTCGTGAACGTCGAATTAGTAATCGGTTAAGAGGCATGGCGTATCAAGGTACATTACGTTCGGCTCCATCGTTAGATAAATTTGTGTTTGCCATGAATACTTCTCCTATATTTATGTTGTATACTATAGAGAAGGATAAGATTGTAGAACAATATCGCTGGATAGGTAGCTATCCGGTATATCGCACGGAAGAAACCGAGATATCTCGTTCTGCACCACTTGATGCAAGCAGGCCTGTTGGTTTTATTTATGCATACGCTACTGATAACTATGTGTATTTGTTGTATTCTGGTAAAAGTATGAAAGACTATCAAGCTGATGCGTTTACTGGCAATGTCATTTATCAAGTGGATTGGAAAGGTAATCCAGTTCGTAAATATGTATCGGACAAAGCTTTGTCTACATTTTGTGTCTCCGATTCAGATGAAATGATATATGCGGTAGCTAAAGATAATGAACCGACATTGGTTAAAATTGATTTGTCTAAGTAAAAATGGTTGTTTCTCTGATTAAATAGAAATGAAACAGATACTTGGAATAATCATTTTATCATGGCTGCTCTTCGGCTGTTCTTTCTGGGAAACATCGGGGAGGTTGCTGGATATTGGCGAAGGAACCCCCATTGAGGCTCACCCATACGCTTACGACTTGGTTATGTCTAATCCGTTGAATCTTGCGGTAGTGAAAGACAAGCTGCTCTTGTTCCAGCATACGGGTGAAGATGCTGTCCTGATGATGGACCGTGAAAGCGGTAAGCCCGTAGGCTGTTGGGGAGTTGCCGGAGTAACGGCTTATCAGGCACAGGATAAAGAAGTGATGTCAGACTTGGCTCTTGCCAATGTGGAAGCGTTGGCGAATGGGGAAGGCGGTTCTGAATGCAGATGGAAAAGAGTGAAAGATGAATATGGTTGCACTGTGCATTATTGTATCCAAGGTGGTGATGGAAGTGTTTGTTCTTGCGGATCTGTAGCTTGATGGTAAATACGAGGATGCATATTGGAATATGCAATCATTTTTAGTGTGCATCCTCTTTCAACTTATCTATGAATTGTATGAAACGTATTGGGTATTATTGTTTAATGTTATTGGCTTTTGCTTCTTGTTCGCGGTCTCCCCAGCCAATGGAGGCTCTTTATCCTGTGCAAGGATATACAGATTTGTCGCAGGAAAAAGTGAAATTGTCATCATTGTTTGCTGAATATAGGCTGATACCTTTGGAAACGAATGATTCTTCGCTGATAGGAGGACGCGGAAATAAGGTGCTTCAACGGGATTCGTCATTTTATATTGAATCGGAAAACACAATTTTAAGTTTTGACAATGACGGACATTTTATCAGCCGTTTTGATAAGCGTGGCAGTGGTCCGGAAGATTACATTGACATTTCCGACTTTGATGTAGTCAGCTCTTCAGAGGGGAAAACCGAATTGTGGTTATCAGGTGCTGGTGGCATAAAAGTGTACGATGCATTATCGGGTGCTTTTATACGAGGTGTTTTGTCTGGTTCTTATGTACATCAGTTTCAATATGTGAATGACAGTACGTTGCTTTTTGTCGATTCGGGCGATGAAGTGTTTCATGTTTGCGATTTGACAGGGAAAGAACGCTTTCGTTACTTTAAGAAAGATTTGGCAAATTCAATCCATAAGTTTAATCAGTTCTTTTTTTGCCGTGGAAAGATATGCTATCAGTTAGGCAATACGCTTGAAGCGATAGTATACGACCCTGATGCCGATGCTTGCAGCTTGCAGCCGATATTACCGGCGGAAGGCAATGTCTTGACTCTTCAAGTCAGCCGTGATTATTATGACAAGTATGGATATTTGGAGCAAGATAAAAAGCTGATGGAGAATTATGTAATGCTTTCGGTCGTGCGTACGGTTCGGGGAGGAGCGGTTTTTGAATGGATAGCTCCGGGTATGGAATACGGATTGTCTTTTTGTTCTTCAGATAAATGCCATACAATTCCTTTCTCTGCGATAGACAATGACATTTGCGAAACGGATGACAACCGTTTTCTTGCTACATTGACTTGTTGTGAAAGTGATAATGATTCGGTTTTGCTGTTCCAAGTGCCGGATAAGGGCGATGGAGAGAATAATTTTAGTCTGTTAGAAGCAGTATGCAAGGATATGCAATTTAACTAAAAGCAAATCGAGGATTTGCGGCTTCGCAGAGAAAAGTAAATGAAGTACTAATCAATTAAAAAACAATACAGTTATGAAACGAAATATCTTAAAAATAACATTTATTGCAGCGGTAGCCGTAGCGGCAGGCTATACTGCTTATAGCCAGTCACAGAAAACGGAAGCATTGTCTGACTTGGCATTGGAAAATGTGGAAGCGTTGGCACAAAGTGAATCTCAAGGAATGAAATATGAGAGGCAGAAGCAGGATATTACGGAAATTTGGGATGATGCATCGGGAACTTATAAAAAAGTAGTTATAACTGTTTGTGAAGGTAAAGGCTCTCTTGATTGTTAAATAGAAATTAGAATAAGCGATCCTTATTATGTATTTACAGGATAAGGATCTCTTTGTAAAATTGTAAAAGGGTTATGAGTAAGTATTTTTTTATCGTATTGCTTTTAAGTGTACTTGCCGGATGCCATAAGCAGGAGGGGCAGCGTTTAGGTTTGAATATGGTTTCGGTAGACGGAATGAGAAATGATGATACCGGTCAATTTGATTCTTTTTTCCAATTCAGTCACTACATTACGCTTGAAACTACCGATTCATCTTTGATTGGTAAAGCGAAAAAAATAAAGATGTATGATGGTAAAATCTATGTGTTGGATGGAAAAGATGATAAGATTGTGGTTTTCGACTCCATAGGGAATTACATCCGTCAATATGCACATTTAGGACAAGGACCGGGAGAATATGTAGGATTGGGGGATTTCGATATAAAAGGAGATACGTTATATCTGATGGGTGAATTTGACGGATATGTCTTAAAGTATGATTTGACAGACCGGTATTGTGGCAGAGAAAGAATCCCGAAAGCGGAAGGTCTATTGGTTTTGTCTAATGGAGATTATGCTTTGAATTTAGGATTAGGTCGTGCTGATAATGGCAGTGGTAAGTCTTATAACAGTTATGTTGTGTGTCGTGAAGGGGAATTATTATATCAAGATATACCTTTTAATAAAAATATTCAAGGTAAGGCTTATTCATTTGGTGAGGGGTATAATGCTTTTTACCATTATAAAGATTCTATTTTTACTTTTTTTCCGTTCAATGATACAATCTATGTTGTAAACCCCAAAGACGGGGTGCTTAATCCTTATTTGTCTGTAGCATTGAATAAACAGAAAATCGAACTGAGTATGTCGGCATCCAAAGCTTTAAAATTAGCAAAGGAATTAACTCCTTCTATTTTCGCTTTTTATAAATGGGATAATTATATGTGTTGCTCATTCTATTATGCAGATAATCCTCGGAGGTATTTGATTTTCTCAAAAGATGGATCTATTTTGTTTTGTGGTAGTTTTAATTTGGATAAGTATAAACTTCCCATACGTATGGTTGCTTACGAGACAGATCAAACTTCCGTTCAGATGTTGAGTTTGGTATATCCGGAAGAAATGCTTTTTTTATATAAAAAATACGGCTCGAATAGCAAGTTGCTTGATAAGATTGCTTCTGGGATGGGAGAAGAGAGTAATCCTGTGCTTTTGTTTTATGATTTTAAATTGCAGGATAAAAAATGAATGAAAAATGCATGTTGATAAATATATGAATTACGTCAATTGAGGTTTACTCCCAGAGTGTTATATTGCGGTCAAGACGGTATGGATATGGAAGTAGGTCGACCCGTATACGGATAAATGAAATGGAAAAGATGTTTAAGAAGAATCGAATGAAAACGTTACTGAAAACATGTGTGTGGGTAGCAGCGGCATGGCTGTCTGTCGGATGCGACCGTGTCCTGGACACGTCGCTGGAACTGAGCGGGGAAAACCGGAGCCAGCTGGAAGCCGTGATAACCCATTATGCCGGTGAGCCGGAAAAGCAAGAGGCAGCTAAATTCCTGATACGGAACATGAAGAGGCACTATACGGCAGACTGTCCGTATATGGACACGTATTACGAATTGACCGACAGCCTGCAGCGGGACACAAATGTTGCCGTTTCTGCGCTGAAAGTGATTTATGACTCTATTTATACGCCTCAGCGGTTTGCGGGAATAAAACGTACGCCCGACTTGAAAGCGGTGCGCTCCGATTTCCTGATCAGCCATATCGATGCCGCCTTCGAGGCTTGGAAGTCACCGTGGGCGAAAGACTTGACCTTTGATGAGTTTTGCGAATACATCTTGCCTTATCGGGTAGGACATGAACGGTTGGAACTGTGGCGCGATTTGTACAAGGAAACGTATGCTCCGTTGGTGCAGCCTTTGTTACATCAACAAGTAGATTCAGTGTATGAAGTGATTATGCGCCGGATTATAGGGAACCGCTATTTTACTCCTTCCTACGTGCCCGACCTTCGCCCCTCTTCGTTGCTGCATTTGCGTTATGGATCGTGTCCTTCTTTTGTGGCAATGGGCGCTTATCTGTACCGCAGCATTGGCGTGCCGGTGGCTTGCGACTTTACGCCTAATTGGACCAATCATGCCATGGGGCACAACTGGCTTTCTATTATATCCGAAGGAAAAACGTATCCTATTATGCCGGGGTCTGCAGTTGCATTCGGACAACACATCGCTCATAACTCTTATCATCTTTCGAAAGCTTATCGGCAGTTGTTTGGCGAAACGGGAGGACTGATAAAGGATGAAGAGAATGTGCCCGCTTTGTTCAGCGACCCTCATATCGTGGATGTGACCGACCAGTATATCCAGACCGTTGACGTGAACTTGCCCGATTGCTTCCCGCAGGCACATGCTCCCCGTTACGCTTACTTGGGCGTGTTCGATGCGCAGAATTGGAAAATCGTGGCGTATGGCAAACGGAGAGGGAAAGGCTATCGTTTCGAGCGGATGGCACCAGGAGCGGTGTACCTCCCGATGTATTATTCAGAAGGGTCTACGGCATCGGCTTACTATCCCATAAAAGTGGATGAGGATGGAGGGTTGCATGTATTGAAGCCTGATACGGCACGGCTGCGGTCGGTAAAGCTGTATCGCAAATTCATGGATTTGTTCCCTCGGATTTGGCTGAATAATTTTGCTGGGAGCAGGTTTGTGTTCAGCCGTGACGCTTCGTTCCGCCGGGCAGACACGATACGGGTTGATACGTTGGCAGAATGCAATTTTCAGACGGTGGTATTGGGAAAGCCATACCGCTATATGAAATTCATCCCTGTTGCAAAAACCGGAGGGAATATAGCTGAAATTAGGTTGTATGACAAACAGGGAAAGCAGGTAAAGGGAAAGATTATCGGCAATTTCCATCCGAAAGAACCGGATGATGTGATGCAGGCAATGGGAATGGCTTTTGACGGAAATGTATTGAGTTGTTCGCGTACAGACGGCAAGCAAAAAGACGCTTGGTTGGGGCTGGATTTAGGTAAAGCCGTTGAGTTGTCAAAGCTGGTCTATCTTCCTCGCAACGATGATAATTTTATCCGCGAGGGCGAACTGTACGAACTGTTTTATTGGGATAAAGGCTGGCGGTCGTTAGGGCAGAAGACAGGCGATGGCGAACGGCAATGTTTAGTATATGATAATGTACCGGAGAACGCCTTGCTGTTGCTCCGCAATTTAAGTAAAGGCAAAGAAGAACGGATTTTTACGTATGAAGGAGGGAAACAAGTGTGGTGGTAATTGGCATGTTTCCATTCCACCCATAAAACGAAAGGAGGTTAAGCCGATGCAAAGTTAAGAAGAAAAACAGGAGACAAGCAAATCGGGGATTTGCGGCTTTGCAGACGAAAAATCAAACAGAATATCAATCATTAAAAAATAAACAAAAGATGAAAAAGCTTATTTTAAAAATTACGTTTATCGCGGCGGTAGCCGTAGCTTCAGCTTATACTACTTATAGTCAGTCACAGAAAGTAGAAGTTTTGTCTGATTTAGCATTGGAGAATGTGGAAGCGTTGGCACAATTTGAATGTGTTTCAGTAACGGGTGATATATTGTTTTATTGCGTATCAGACCTGATGCGGTCCTGCTATTGTAACGGTTTGCATCCAGGTAGAGGTTATTATAAGACTAACACTTTATAAGCGGCATTTGTTGAAGTAGTGCATTTAGGTATCATCTAAAGTGCGCTGCTTCTTATTTAATATAAATATTTTCAGTTATGAGGATTTCAGTTATATTATTGGCTTTATTGTTTTTGTTCAGTTGCGGGCGGGAAGAATCCCCTATGTCGAAGCATGGTTTCCGTACGGTAGAGCAAGTCAGTTTTCATCCAGTTAAAAGTGATTTTCTATTTAAACCAACCGCAATAGAAGTGTTTGATTCCTTATTGTTGGTACACGATCCGGTAGAAGGAAATACTTACACGCTATTTTCTATCAGTTCGCCTGATGTGCAGATTTCCGGCGGTAAGAAAGGGACAGGTCCGGATGAGGTTTTATACGGACAGTTTACGGATAAGATTAATGAAAAAGAGTTTCAGGTGATTGATATGTCAAACGGGAAAGTCTTGATATATAACGTAGACAGTATTTTGAAAAGCCGTTCGTTTATACCTGTGCATTCATTTTTTTATAATGAATTGGCAGTTCAAAAAGCAAAAGGATTGCAGTATTGTTATTATTTGGAGGACAGCACTTATATCGGCCTTGGCGACAGTAATCAAGGTAAATATTATTGCATCGGAAAAGATACGGTGACCTATTGGGGAAATTACCCGAAAGACCTAACAATGAGCAGTTCTCCATTTTATTTGTTTCAAGGGGTTTTGCAGATAAATGCAGACCGTAACCTGTTGCTTTATCATTCTCCAACCGGTTATTATTATGAACTGTATGCCCGTTCAGGGGATGCGTGGAAACAACGTTTTGTCGAATACATGCCGATAGAACATGCCGAGGATGTTGTTACGGAGAATACGCCATGCGGAGTCAGTTCTGCCGATTTGGATAATGACTTCGTTTATCTGTTGTTTTCCGGTCGTACCTTGAAAGAATATCCGGAAGAGACCTTTCTCGCTTCGCATATTTTCATTTTGACGACAAAAGGTGAAAAGGTGAAATGTCTGGAAACTGATCGGTTGAATGTTTTTATGTGTGTAGAACGGAAACAGAACCGTATTTATGCCATTTCCCGTAATCCTGATACAGGGGAGTATGAAGTAGGGTATTATCCATTCGCAATATAAAAAAGGTAGAAAATGAGAAAATATATATTGTCGCTTATCATTTTGGGATGTTTTTGCTCTTGCTCTCATCGGTCTTCTTTTAATGAGAAAATCTGTTCCATGTATATTGGGAAAGAATTGGTTTATTTTCCTGATTCTGATTTGGTGAATCGTCAATTGGCAAATCAGAGTAGGTATAAGTTGCTTCATACAATGGATATAACCTGTACTTCTTGCATATACGAAATATTGGATAATGAATCTTTTATTCACGCATTGACAGACCGTCATATATCTTTTGAAATAGTAGGTTACAGTTCTTATAAAGATTCCATATTTAATACGGTGTTGCTTCAATATCCTTTCTATTTTGATTTTTATAGGAAATTCAGGACAAGGAACAAAATACTTGATGATAATGTGGTTCGGACTTTTCTCTTAGATGGGAAAAAGGTTTTGTTTGCCGGTGACATGAAAGACAATATGTTTAAAGAGCAAATTATTCAATATGTGAAAACAGAAAATATTCATTAGTAGCTATTACCATTATGGCGAATTTAAAAAGAAAAACAGGAGACAAGCAAATCGGGGATTTGCGGCTTCACAAAGAAGAAATCAAACAGAATATTAATCATTAAAAAACGAATAAAAGATGAAAAAACTTATTTTTTTAATTACGTTTATCGCAGTGGTAGCCATAACGGCAGGTTACAATATGTATATTGCGTTAGATAAGAAGGTTTATATGACAGAGTTTATATTGACTAACGTAGAAGCATTGGCACAACCGGAAAATGGAGGTAGCGGCAACTATTCATGTACAGCAACTGTGGA
The DNA here is from genome assembly GCF_002159755.1 of Bacteroides sp. An269. NCBI lineage: Bacteria > Pseudomonadati > Bacteroidota > Bacteroidia > Bacteroidales > Bacteroidaceae > Bacteroides > Bacteroides sp. An269. The sequence goes on along the minus strand of NZ_NFJG01000003.1, from coordinate 73,032 downwards.
CTGCGGGCTTCCTTTAGGCGGTTCAGTGTCTTGCAGTGGTCAAAGATGTAGTCGGGGGATTGATTGGACGAGAGGCGCTTATGTTGAATGTGATGGAAATAAAACATTTTGCTGAATATGAATAGGGCGTTATTTTTGATTTTAATACTTTTGTGTCTTGTTTCTTGTCAAAAGAACAAGCGTCAAAGTGACTTGACATATTGTAAGATTGAGAGTCAAATCGAAACCTATCCGGATTCCAGTTTTTTCTCTGACATAACTTGTATGGTTTATGACAAGGGCAATGTTTATGTATTAGACAAAAAGCGGGGGGACATCGTCGCGTTAAGTGATGACTTGCAACGGATGGAATATGTCACTCATCATGGGGCAGCGCCTTATGAAACGACCTGGCCTTTTACGTTCAATGTGCAGTATGATACAGTGTATGTAGTGGATTTCGGTACCAAGTCTATGAAGAAATTTTATGGTGGATCGTTCTGCGGCGATTTCTTGCTTTCGAATGCGAATGAGAATCGTTTCAGCCTTCGTGATTCGTTGATATACTTGTCGGCAAATACTGATTCAACCAGTTTCTTGCTTATTGATACACGTCATCCTGACCGGCAAGTCCCCAAAGGGGAAGTGGTACAGGAAAAGACAGCATTTAAGACGGTTATATCCAATCGGAAACATATTCTTTATGCCGAAGGAAAAGGAATTTTCTCGGTATCGGATTGTTATCCTTATATAGACCAATATACCTTTGACGGGAGATATGTCCGGAGGTTTGATATTTCATCTATTCCTGTCATAAAGGCAGCTATGGAAATATCCGAGAAACAGGCTAACCGCGAGAAATCAGTTTACATCTATATTCGTGACGCTTATCTTGCCGATGGTCATTTGTATCTGTTATGTTCATCGCGTACAGACCAAAACGAGTACAAGGTAAATACAATCTTGGATTTGTCTGTAGACGAAGATATGAAGTTGGTTTCTACTTATATGCTTCCGCATGATATTTATTCTTCTTTTTGTGTTTCAGATACTTATCTGTTTGCGGCACAAGAAGTGGACGAAACAACCATTGAAAAATTTAAATTGCGTGATGATGCTGAAAGATAAGGTTTTTATCGTATTGCTATTGCTGCCTTTTTTGTTCGGATGCAGTAATGAGAAAAATAAGCCACAAAGGGAAGTCAACATACAGAAGGATGAATATGATTTGATAGGAAGGAGAATTACGTCTATTGATTCCATTGTATCCGATAGAAAGTATGGGGTCGTTTTTGTGTTTAATTATTACGATTGCGGTAATTGTGTCGATTTAGGTTTTTCTGTGACGAAAGAAATAGATTCTCTTTATCATGAAAGGAAAGTTGCAGTTATTTCAACGGTGGGCAGTTCTTCTTTTTACCAAAAGCGTAATGCTTATTATGAATATGTATATGCAGATTCAAAGGATTTGATTCGAAAAGAATTGAAATATATTCCGACTCCTATCATGATTTTGATGGATTCTTTGAATACGATAAGAAATTATATATTGCCTGGCACTTCGGATAAGAAGGAAATCATTTCTTTTATTGAGTCAGTTGAGAATTAGAAATATTGAATATTCGTATTTCACCTAATAACTGTAAGGGGGTGCGGATATTCATAATTAGGATATGAGAACGGGAATAAGCTTGTAACGTGTTTGGTTGGGCTGTTAAAGTTTACGTAAATCAATAGAGCGAATGAAACGGATACGGATAATCAGGAAAAAGGTGTTCTGCTTGGCGTATAAGGTATGTGCAGTGGCGGTATGCCTGTATGCGGCATGGATTGTGTTGCGCATCGCAGGTCAGGTGTTCCTGTTTGCCTCGTTTTCCATCCCTTCCGATTCGATGGTGCCTGTGTTGCGTCCGGGCGACTATGTGCTGGTGAACAAACCGCTGAAAGGGGCGCGTATATTCAATGTATGGGATGCGGCTGAACACCGCCCGTTTGAGATACGGAGATTGCTCGGCTTGGAAGAGTTCCGCCGTGGGGAAGTGCTGGTATTCAATTTCCCTTACCCCGAACGTTGGGACAGCATCGGTTTTGACGTGCTGCTTTATTACGTGAAGCGTTGCATCGGCGGGCCTGGCGATACGGTGGAGATAAGGGATGGACGTTACCGTGTGCGCGGAACAGATACTCCGGCAGGGAACGTGGAGGCACAGGAACGGCTTTCACGGCTGTTGTCCAAAAAATCGGGCAGGGAGGAGATGATACGTAACCGTTCCTATTACACGTTTCCTTACGATTCGTTGCTGGGCTGGACGGTAAAGGATTTCGGCCCGTTGTATGTTCCCGCGCGTGGCGATTCGATAGAAATGAACCGGAACCATTACCTGTTTTACAGGAACCTGATAGAATGGGAACAGCGGGGAAAGTTGGTGCAAAAGGACGATGGCTTCTATTTGGAGGGTAAACGGATAACGGGTTACCGTTTTCGCGAGAATTATTATTTTATGGGCGGCGACAATTGCTTTAACTCACAAGATTCGCGTTACTGGGGCTTGTTGCCCGAATGTTACATCGTGGGCAAGGCTACAAGGATATGGAAGTCGGTAGACCCGTATACGGAAACAATAAATTGGGAAAGAGTATGGAAGAAGATAGAGTGATAGAAAAGTGGAGGTTGAAGCAGAAAATCAAGGATAAAACGGTGTACACCATTTGGTTTCTTTTGACCTTGCTTCCGCTCAGCGTGATTTTGCTGAATGCGGGCGATATGCCTTTGGGAACGCAGGAAGAAGGGTGGAGCTGGATGTACGGATGCTGGTGTGTGTACTTGCTTGTCCCGCTTATGGGGTGTTTTTTGCCCCGTTTCCGGGCGGAGACGCTTCCCCGTATAGCAGATGTCGTGTCGGCTGTATTGATGCTGTATGGGATAATCGAAGCGTGGTGGGGGCTGGCACAGTTGTGGGGCTGGATTCCTTCCAATCATGCGAGGTTTGCCGTGACCGGTTCGTTTGCCAATCCGGGGCCTTATTCGGGATTCTTGGCAATCGTCTTTCCGGTGGCGGTTCATGAATGCGTCTATTGGTATCTGTACGACAAGAAGTGCTGGAACTTCCTCCGTTGCATGGGGTGGGTCACGCTGGTGTCGCTTTTGCTGGTATTGCCTGCGGGCATGAGCCGGACGGCATGGATTGCCGCTCTTGTTTCGGCGGGATATGTATATGTGTCGCTGACTCCCTATACGATGGCAAAATGGTTTGGCCCTTATAAAAAAATTACGTGGACGATAGTAGCGGTAGCGTTTGTAGCCCTTGTCGCAGCCGGGTCAGGGTTGTATCATCTGAAGAAGGATTCGGCAGATGGAAGGTTGCTGATGTGGAAAGTGGCTGCTTCCGCCCTGCAGGAACATCCTTTGACGGGCAACGGATGGAACGGTGTGGCGGCTGTGTACGGGCAGGCGCAAGAAGACTATTTCGCTAAGGGAGATTATACCGAAACCGAGGCACGGGTGGCGGACGCTCCCGAATATGTGTTCAACGAATACCTGCAAGTGGCGTTGGCATGGGGCATTCCTGTATTGGTGGTGGCATTGGCAGTGATAGGATGGGGCATTTACGTCATGCATCAGTATTTGGAATGCGGATTGAGCGGTGGTTTGATTGCTTTTGCTATTTTTGCATTCGCTTCTTATCCGCTTCAGTGCCCGGCTTTGGTCTCGACACTGGCTTTGTTGCTGTTTCCTGCCTTGGTGAGGTTGTTACGGCCGGGAAAAATAAAGAACCTGGTGTGCTTCTCCATCGCGTGGATAACTTGCATAGTGTGTGTCGAATTGCATTTACAAAAGGAATATATAGCCGAGAAGTACCGTTTGTGGAGCAAAAGCCAGGTATTGTATCAGGCGGGAATGTATAGACAGGCAGCGGGTGAATACCGTAAGATTTATGAAAATCCGTGTTACGCTTATCCGTGGGTAGACTGGAATCCCCGTTTCCTATTCGAGTATGCCCGTTCGTTGCATAAAATAGGATTGTGGGACGAATCGACCGTTATTTTGAAAGAAGCCCTGAAAGTGAGCGGAGACCCGATGATACTGAACCTGATAGGGAAGAACGAGTCGGCGATGTACCGTTTCGACAGTGCCGAGCGGTATTACCGGAAGGCTGCGGATAGGGTGCCTTCGCGCATCTATCCGCATTACCTGATGGTGAAACTCTTTTCGTACCGCGACAACTACCAGCCCGAAAAACTGAAAGAAGCGGCACGGATGGTGCTTACCAAAGAGCCCAAAGTGCCCTCGACGGCTATCAGGCAAATGAAAGAAGAAACCCGGAAAATATTGAAAGAAAAACAGATAGAGTTATGAGACGATTTAGCAGACAATGGATGGGGCTTGCACTGGTTGCCGCCTGTCTGGCGGCTTGCGGAGGACAGCCCGAAGCCAATGAAAAAGAGGGAGTGGAAACCGTCTTGCCCGCTTCGGTGGCAGAGGTAAGTGTAATGACCTTGAAGAAACAGGCTTTCGAGCACGAACTGGTGAGTAACGGGAAAGTGGAGGCGAAGCGGTATGCCGCCTTGCAGTTTCGGACTACGACCGAACCGGTAGCCCGCATTTATGTGAAGAATGGCGACCGGGTAAAGAAAGGACAAAAGATAGCCGAACTGGACTTGTTTGCCCTGCAAAACAAACTGACACAGGCGGAATATACGTTGGAGCAAGCCCGGCTGGAAATGCAGGATGTGCTGATAGGGCAAGGGTATGCTCCCGATCGGATGGAAGCCGTGCCTGAAGAGGTGAAAAAATTAGCTGCCACCAAAAGCGGATACGGGCAGAGCAAGGCTGCCTATGAACTGGCAAAGCGCGAACTGGAGCAAGCTACGCTGACGGCACCGTTTGACGGTATCGTTGCCGACCTGGATGGCAAGGAATACAACATGCCGGAAAGTGGGAAACCTTTCTGCCGCATTCTTTCGACAACCGATATGGAAGTGGCGTTTACGGTGCTGGAGAGCGAGCTGCCGTTGGTAAAAGCGGGCGACCGGGTGGAAGTGACGCCCTATACGGTAGCTTCCGGCAGTTTGCAGGGACGCATTGCAGAAATCAATCCATCGGTAGACGAAAACGGGATGGTAAAGGTAAAAGCACTGGTAAACGGGAAAGGCAGGCTGTTCGACGGGATGAACGCAAGGGTGAGCGTGAAGCGTTCGGTGCCTGGCCAGTTGGTTATCCCGAAAACCGCAGTGGTATTGCGTTCGGGTAAACAGGTGGTGTTTACGTTGAAAGACGGAAAAGCGATATGGCACTACGTGCAGACCGGACTGGAGAATATGACCGAATATACGGTGACGGGTGACGGCATGGAAGAGGGTGCCGTAGTCATTACGACAGGGAATGTGAACCTGGCACATGAGACACCGGTGAAAGTAGTGGAGTAACATGCGGAGATTTACTATTTTTCGATTTACGAAGTACGATTTAATTATCAAACCGTAAATGGCTGAATGGTAAATTGTAAATAGAAAAATCGTAAATAAAAAAGATGGTTAAGTTTTTAATACAACGGCCTATAGCCGTATTGATGGCGTTTACCGCTTGTTTTATCATAGGGCTGGTCACTTACTGGTCGCTCCCTGTATCGCTGTTGCCCGATATTGACATTCCGCAGATTACGGTACGGATGGCTTCGGATAATATGTCGGCACGGGAAATGGAGAATACAATGGTGGCTCCTGTGCGGCGTGCCTTGCTGCAGGTGTCGGGGCTGGATGAAATGAGAAGCGAGACACGCGACGGTTCGGGTGTCATTCATCTGACATTCGAGTTCGGAACCAATACTGACCTTGCTTTTATTGAAGTAAACGAGAAAATAGATGCGGCAATGAACAGCTTGCCTAAAGATGCCGAACGTCCTAAAGCCATCAAGGCTAGTGCAACGGATATACCGGTGTTTTACCTGAACATGACGTTGAAAAAGGACAAGCCTTACCAGCATACAGATGAACAAGCATTCCTGAACCTGTCAGAACTGGCAGAAAACGTGGTGAGGAGGCGTATCGAACAATTGCCTCAGATAGCCATGGCAGACATGACCGGGGTGCCTGAAAGGGTGTTGCAGATAGTGCCCGACAGGGAAAAAATGAACAGTTTGGGCATCGGCATAGATGATTTGGAACGGACACTGGAAGCCAACAACGCAGAACCGGGCAGCATGCTGGTGCGTGACGGATATTACGAGTATAACATCCGTATCGCTTCTTTTCTGCGTACTCCAGAGGATGTAGAGAACATCTATCTGAACAAGGGAGGACGCATCATGCAGCTGAAAGACCTGTGTAAGGTAAGCCTGGTGACACAGCATGAGACAGGACGTTCATTGGCTGGAGGAAAGCGGGCAGTGACATTTGCCATCATCAAGCAATCGGAAGAGAACATGGATAACCTGAAGGCGGAATTGCAGCGGACTACCGAACGGTTTGCCGCATTGTATCCGGACATCGAGTTTTCTATTACGCGCAACCAGACAGAACTGTTGGATTATACCATTTCGAACTTGCAGCAGAATTTTACCCTGGGTTTCCTGTTTATCTTTATCGTGGCGGTGTTCTTTATCGGCGATGTGCGTTCACCGTTGATTATCGGCATTACGATGGTGGTATCGGTGGTAATCACATTTTTCTTCTTCTATCTCTGCAAGATTTCGCTGAACGTCATATCGCTGTCGGGACTGATTATGGCGGTGGGCATGATGATAGACAATGCAATTATCGTGACCGAAAACGTGTCGCAGTACCGTGAACGGGGCTATTCGCTGAAACGGTCGGCGGTAATAGGCACCAGTGAGATGATTACACCGATGCTGAGTTCTTCGCTGACTACGGTAGCAGTATTTGTGCCATTGATATTCATGAGCGGTATAGCCGGTGCCATCTTTACCGACCAGGCGTTTTCCATTACGGCTGGGTTGGGAGTATCTTACTTTACAGGCATCATGCTATTGCCGGTTCTATATGTCTTGTTTTTCCGTTTGGGAATGCGCAGGTACCGGTGGATTAATTTTGATTTTCGGGATAAACTGAAGAATGACTGGCTGGAGCGCGGATACGATGCGGGCATCAACTGGGTATTTTCGCATAAGCGTATCAGTTTGTGTGTGGCTGTGGCTACCCTGCCGCTATGTGTAGTTTTGTTCGGGGTGTTGGATAAAGAGCGGATGCCCGAAATAGACCAGAACGAAATGATAGTGAAAGTGGCATGGAACGAGAATATTCATGTGGAGGAAAATAACCGGAGGGTGGATGAACTGCTGAAACATACTGATGGCATTGCCGTCGAACATACGGCGTATGTAGGTATGCAGGATTATGTGCTGAATACGGATGATGCCTTATCGGCAGGTGAGGCCGAACTTTATTTCAAGACGGAAAAACCTTCGGACATTTTGCCGTTAGAGCAGCATCTGAAAAAATGGTTCGGAGCGCATTATCCGGAAGCCACAGTCACTTATTCGCCTCCAATGACTATTTTTGAAAAACTATTTGTAACGGGGGAAGCCGATGTGGTGGCACAGGTCCGGTCGAAGAATAAGGCTGTGAGTCCACAACCTGCCGAACTGAAAGAACTGGAGAGGCAGATAGCCGAGGAGACCGGAGTATATCCGGAGGTTATTGCTTTCCGCAACCAACTAAATCTGGTAATAGACCGTAACCGCCTGTTGCTTTATCGGGTGGATTACGATGAAGTGGTACGCACGTTGCGGACTGCATTTAAGGAAAACGAAGTATCTGTCTTGCGTTCTTACCAGCAGTATTTGCCTATCAGTGTGGCAGGAAACGAACGTACACTTGAACGGGTGCTGGCGGAAACGCTGGTGGAAAATGTGCCCCAAGAAGGAGAGGAACAGGCTTATGTCCCGTTGAAGGAACTGCTGTCGGTACAACCGGCTGAAGACTTGAAAAGCATTACAGCAGGGAGCAACGGTGAATATATTCCGCTGCGTTTTTATGATGTGGACAATGCACCTGGACTGATAGCCGGCATACGTGATGTGGTGGCACGGTCGGGGAAATGGGATGTGGACTTTTCGGGCAGTTTCTTTTCGAACCAGCGGATGATGGGTGAACTGATGGTGATACTGTGCATATCGGTCTTGCTGATGTACTTCATCTTGTGTGCCCAGTTCGAAAGTTTCTTGCAACCCCTTATTGTATTGGCGGAAATCCCGATGGATATTGCTTTTGCCTTGCTTTGCCTGTGGCTGTGTGGAGATACGCTGAATCTGATGTCGGCTATCGGTATTGTCATTTCAAGCGGTATTGTGATAAACGACTCTATCTTGAAACTGGATACCATCAACGAACTGAGAAAAACCGGTATGCCGCTTACTGAAGCTATCCATACAGGAGGAAGAAAGCGTTTGCGGGCAATTGTCATGACTACGCTGACCACTATCTTTGCCATGGTGCCGCTGCTGTTTACTTCCGATATGGGTTCGGAACTGCAACGTCCGCTTTCCATCGCCATGATAGGGGCGATGACCTTGGGAACCATTATCAGCTTGTTTATTATTCCATTAATATATTGGTTAATCTATAGAAAACATGAAACGCAGAAATATTAGTATATGCCTGGTACTGGCACTGAGCTGTATGCCGCTGTTGGCGCAACACACCGTGAAACTGGATTTGCAGGAAACGATAGAATTGGCGAATGACAGTTCGTTGTCGGCTTTCCGTTATCAGAACATGTATTTGTCCGGTTACTGGGAATACCGTACTTTTAAAGCGAACCGTTTGCCCAGTCTGACCTTGAACCTGACGCCGGCACAATATTACCGTTACATTACCCAACGCTATGACTCGAATGAGGATATGGATGTTTACCGTGAACAGCAGATGTTCAGTGCAACGGGTGGATTGAGTCTGGCACAGAATTTCGACTGGCTGGGAGGTACATTCTATATAGATACCCAACTGGACTTTATGCGTAATTTTGGTGATACGAAATCGACTCAGTTCTCTACTGTTCCTTTTCGTATCGGGTATCAGCAGGAATTATTGGGATATAATGCTTTCCGGTGGGACCGCAAGATAGAACCGTTGAAATTTGAAAAGGTGAAAAAGCAGTTCATCTATCATACAGAAGAGGTGGCGGAAGAAGCGGTCAATTATTTCTTCAGTCTGGCGATGGCACAGGCTGACTATAAGCTGGCAGAGGATAATCTGGTTACGGCAGATACATTGTGTGACATCGGAATGCAGCGCCAGAAGATTGCTTCTATCTCGCAGGCAGACCTGCTGACATTGAAACTGGATAAAGTGAATGCGCAGAATACATTGACCAATGCACGGATTGCACTGAAAAGGGCGATGTCGGCATTGGCTACTTTCTTGAATATGGATAAGAATACAACCATCGAATTGGACTTGCCGGGACGTCCGCGCCACCTGGAAGTGTTGGCGGATGAGGCTTTGCAGAAAGCCAAGGAGAATAATCCGACTTATCTGGAGCAGCGGCAGAATGTACTGGAAGCGGAGCGTGATGTAGACCGTACGAAAAAAGAATCGCGCTTTAGTGCCAGTTTCAATGCCAGTGTCGGGTTCAATCAGGTGTCGGATAATATCCGTTCTGCTTATAAGAATCTGTTGCAGCAAGACCTGGTGTCAATCAGTGTCTCTATCCCTTTGATAGACTGGGGGGTGAGGAAAGGAAAATATAACATGGCAAAGAACAATCTGAATGTTGTAAAGATTGCGGCAAGGCAGGAAGAAATCAGTCTGGAAGAAGATGTGGTGATGACCGTGAGCGACTTTAACGTGCAGCAAGACCTGATAGAAGGTGCAGAGGAGGCTTTGGACCTGGCAGAACTGGCATACGAGCAGACCCGGCAGCGTTTTATTATCGGGAAGAGTGATGTAAACAGTCTGACCCTTGCCTTGAACAGGCAGCAGGAAGCGCAGAAGAATTATATTCAGGCTTTGCAGAATTATTGGTTGAGCTATTATAAAATAAGGAAGCTGACTTTGCATGATTTTGAAACAGGCTTTTCTTTGTCTGACCGTTTTGATTTTAAAAATAGAATCCGTCAATGAAACAGAAATCTCGTAAAACAGCTTCTTCCTTTACTCTGATAGTCAGTTTTATCTGTCTGGCTATTGTGGGACTTTCGCTGGTGCCTCTGCTCCCGGTGAAACTTTCGCCTTCGCATGAACTTCCGGCACTGACGGTTTCATTCTCTATGCCAGGCAATTCGGCAAGAGTAATCGAAGCAGAAGTTACCAGCCGGCTGGAGGGAGCCTTGTCGCGGATAGAAGGTGTACGGAAAATCCGTTCCACTTCCGATAATGGATATGGCAGCCTGCGCATTGAGATAGACAAGCATAGCGAAGTGGATATCGTACGCTTTGAAGTCTCTACCGTGATCCGTCAGGTCTGGTCGCAATTGCCCGAAGGAGTGAGTTATCCTTTGATTTCTACTCAACGTTCGGACGACCGCTCGACAAGGCCTTTCATGACTTATACACTCAATGCACCGGCTACCCCGATTCTGATTCAGAATTATGGGGAAAATTATATCAAACCGTTGCTTTCTGCCATTAAAGGTATTTATAAGATAGAGTTGAGCGGTGCTACCCCCATGGAGTGGAGGCTGACATACGATAACAGCCAGTTGGGCTATCTTGGTCTGTCGGTAGGAGATCTAGGACAGGCTATCCAGGAATATTATGACAATGAATTCTTGGGCATCTGCCAGGTAGATGTGGGGGATGAATGGATTAGGGTGGTACGCACTTCGTCTGAAGGACGGGAAGGCTTCCGGCCTGCCGATATCAGTTTACGTACGTCAGAAGGAAAATTGATTTCGCTGGACAAACTGGTGAAAGTGACACATACAGAGGAAGAACCTACCGGCTATTTCCGTATCAACGGGCTTAATTCTATTTATCTTTCCATTACGGCAGAGGAAACGGCAAATCAGCTTCGGGTGGCAGCCCAGGTAAGGGATGCCATGAGGCAGATACAGCAGAATATGCCTCCGGGGTACGAGGTGCATGTCAGTTACGATGCTACGGAATACATTAGCAAGGAACTGAATACAAATTACTTCCGTACAACAATAACTGTGCTTATCCTGTTGTTGTTTGTGGCAGTCATTACCCTGAATCTGCGTTATTTGTTTTTGATAGTAGCCAGTCTGGCTGTCAATATGGCTATTGCTTTTATCTTTTACTACATCTGCGGAGTGGATATTCAGCTTTATTCGCTTGCCGGCATCACCATTTCGCTGAACCTGTTGATAGATAATACCATTGTGATGACCGACCATATCCTGCACCGTCGGAACCTGAAAGCGTTTATGTCTATCCTGGCAGCGACGTTGACTACTATCGGAGCATTGGTCATTATCTTTTTCATGGACGAGAAGATACGCTTGAACCTGCAAGATTTTGCAGCTGTAGTTATTATCAATCTGGCTGTATCATTGTTTGTGGCACTGTTCTTTGTCCCGGCATTGATAGAACGCATCCGCTTGCGCAGGACTTCGGTCTTTAGGCGTTCGTCGCGTATCAAGCGGGGGGTGGTTTATTTTACACGTGGTTATAAATGGATGGTAAGGGCATTGTGCAGGCGTAAGGCTATTGCATATGCCGTACTGGTATGGGCGTTCGGACTTCCGGTATTTCTGCTTCCCGAAAAGATAGAGCATGCAGAACAGAAAGGTGGATGGGCCACTTTATATAATAAGGTGTTTGACCGTCCTGTTTATAGGGAAGAAATAAAACCGGTGATCGACAAATGGCTGGGAGGTACGTTGCGGCTGTTTGTGGAAAAGGTGTACAACGGAAGTTATTTCGGCAACCGCGATGAAGAAGTGGTGCTTTCGGTAACAGCCACACTTCCTAATGGCAGTACGCTGGAACAGATGAATGTGCTGATAAAGCAAATGGAAACTTATCTGAGTGAATTTCGGGAAATCAGGCAGTTTCAAACTTCTGTCTATGATGCCCGTCATGCCGGTATCGAGATATTTTTCAAAAAAGAATATGAGCACAGTGGCTTTCCGTACGTGTTGAAGTCGAACATTATCAGTAAGGCTCTTACGTTGGGAGGCGGAAGCTGGAATGTGTATGGATTGCAAGACCAGGGCTTTTCGAATGATGTACGTGAGACGGCAGGAAGTTTTCAGGTGGAGATGTACGGGTATAATTATGACGAACTTTCTTATTGGGCGGAAGAGATGAAGCGTTTGTTGCTGTCTCACAGGCGTATCAAGGAAGTGCAGGTCAATGCTGAATTCTCGTATTGGAAGGATGACTATGACGAGTATGTCTTGCAGTTCGACAAGGAAAAGATGGCAAAGGAAAACCTTACGGCAAGCACTCTTTTTGCTATTTTGCAGCCGATATTCATGTCGGGTCAGCGTGTGGGGAATATTGTGTACGATAATCAGAGCGAACGGCTTTCGTTGTCTTCGGTACAGAGCGGTGAATATGATGTATGGGGGCTGATGGAAGTACCTTTTATATTCGGAGGCAGACAGTATAAATTATCCGATTTTGCCAAGGTGAGCAAAGAGCAAGTGTCGAAGAAGATTGTGAAAGAGAACCAGCAGTATGTATTGTGTCTGCAATTCGAATACATCGGTGCACACCAGCAAGGGCAGAAAATCTTGGCAAAGGATGTTGAGGTCATGAAGGCTGCTCTCCCGATGGGGTATAGTATCGAGAACAAGAGCAATATATGGTATTGGCATAACGATGACCATGGTCAGTACGGGCTGTTGCTTATTGTGATTGGCATTATTTTCTTTATTTCGGCTATCCTGTTCGATTCGTTGAAGCAGCCACTTGCCATTATCGGTGTGATTCCTATTTCATATATCGGGGTGTTTCTGACTTTTTATCTGTTCGAACTCACGTTCGACCAAGGTGGTTTCGCTGCTTTTGTTCTTCTGTGTGGTATTACGGTCAATGCCAGCATTTATATTCTGAACGAGTATAATGCTATCCGGAGGCGTTACCCTTATCTGGGAAAGGTTGAGGCATACACCAAGGCATGGAATGTGAAGGTTGTTCCGATATTTCTGACGGTGACTTCGACCGTACTGGGTTTTATTCCTTTTATGATAGGTGAGAAGGAAAGTTTCTGGTTTTCTTTGGCGGCGGGTACAATAGGTGGATTGATAATGTCTGTTGCAGGCATTTTCTTTTATTTGCCTCTCTTTTTGTTGAAGAAGCGGGAGTGTTAAGACCCTGATAGAATATTGGAAACCGTATGTACGGAGCTTTGTGCATCTATGTCCGTAGGCCGGTGTATTTATCTTCGTAAGGCAACGGACATAGATGCATTCCTGTCAGTAAATGCTTGCAGGATTTGGGGTGCCGGAAAGGGTGTCTTGGTTATCAAACGTTCCGTTTATTTGGGATTCGCTTTCGGGGTTCAGTTCGATGGCTTTTTTCAAGTCTTCGATGGAGCCATTCTTGTCTCCTTCCAGTAACCGGACACGTCCGCGTTCCTGGTAGAATGTAGCGTTCTGGGGCATCAGTTCCAAGGCTTCGGTATACAGTTCGCTGGCTTTGCCGTATGCTTTCTGTCCACAGAGCAGTTCTCCTTTCAGCAGGTAAGCTTTTTCGTTGAAAGGATTGGTTTCCATGACCAGCTCCAGACACCGATATGCTTCGTCGGTTTCTCCTAATGTGGCTTTGACGGTACTTTTCAGCAGCAAGGCATCTTCTTCTTCCGGATTTGCATTCAGGATATAATCGAGGTCTTCCAGTGTTTCTTTCGCCTGTTTCATGCTCCAAAGCACTTCGGCACGGAGCAAGTAGGCAGAAAGAAAGCTTTCGTCTTGTGTGATGGCTTTGGTAGCCATTACGATAGCTTGCAAATCGTTGTGAAGTCCGTGGGCTGCCCTGGCTGCCAAATAGTAGGCATGGGCATTGCTTTCGTCCAGCTTGATGGCTTTTTGGCAGGCTTTGTCCATACCGTCATAGTCTTCTTGTGCAAAGCATACGTTGGCAAGGAACAGATATCCCTGTATGTTGTCCGGTTCCAGTCCGGTCAGTTTGTCCAAAGTTGTCCGGGCATCATCGGTACGCTGGAGTTTTACATACGTGTCGGCAAGGTACTGGAGTGTTTCAGCATCGTCACGCAGGGCAGACGCCTGTTCCAGGCATTTGGCGGCGTAAGCCAGTTGGTTCATGTTGTGTGCCCGTATGCCATCGTATTTTAAAATCTCGAAATTCTTTTGTGTCTGTTTTTCCTGTTGGTTTTCTTCGGGCTTTCCGTTGCCGAAGATTGCTGATAATAAACCCATGTTTTTCGTATTTTATGATTGAATGTTGGGCACAAAGATAGAGAAAATCAGGTATATGCTTGCATTTGCTGAAAAGAAATTTGTAAGTTTGTGGCGTAATTAGAAAAAAAGGAACGTAACATGAAAAAGATGCTTTTGTTTGTTTGTGCGGTGTTGGCTTGTTTCAGCCTGCATGCACAATATTTTTGTACGGTAGAGGGAACGGAACTTCATTATGTCAATTACGATGAAGCGGGACAAAGTGTTTCGAATGAGACTGCTACCGTGTCGTTTGTCGGGAGAAACGATGGTAAGGTAACTGCCTGTTATATCAATAAGATTGTAACCAACAAGTTGAAGAACAATACCAGCTATACGCGTTTCGACTGGAGTTATGATGGCAACCAGACTGTGTGTGCCGAAGATCTGGTGTATGGACCTTATATTGATTCGGATTCGGATCCGGATAAGTATGATACGGCGGCACGTACTGCCATGCGTGAAGAATTGAAGTATAAAGGCGACAACTCGTTTGTGCTGAAGGAACATGCCGAGGGAGGAGAAAGTATGCCCGACCGCTCGTATGCACTTATTGTGAAGATGCTGAAAAATGAAATTACGATTTCGGGAGCTGCTTATATGGGAGAGGAGCAAATCAGTACTACGGCTGGGAAATTCGACTGTATAAAGATTACTTACTTGAAACGTACCAAAGTGGTGTTAAAAAGCACCACGCACCGGGTGACTGAATGGTATGCCGAGGGAATAGGTCTGGTAAAATCGGAATCATACGATATGAAAGGAAAACCTGCCGGCAAGACGCTGCTGGTGAAAATCGTGAAATAACGAAGTATCCTATGCTTATATAAGACCTGATAGTTGATAACTTTCTAGAAACTGTTTTGAATTTATCGCCCAAAGCACACACGAAAACGAATACATCGGGAAGAGAAAGACATTCAAAGCAGTTTCTTGTCACTATCTTGTCATAAACTGCCCCTTATCTCACTTTTTTGTTTTATCTTTGTCCCCATAATAATTTATTACAGATTAGATTATGAGCATATTTTCGAAACTATTAGGTAAAAAACAAGTTGAAGAAGAAGGTGCACGGGTAGGAGGTGTAGAAGACTTCATGACTTTGATACGTGTATACTACCAAGCCGTTATGGCTGCGCAGCTGGGCATCAGCAATATCAATTTCCTGCCTGATATGGCAGTATTCAAGCGTACATTGAAAATCCCTACCCAGAACAACAAGCTGGGAGTGGCAGAACGTACCAGATGCAAAAAGATGCTGATGGATATTTACGGCATTAATGAGTTCTTTTTTAAGGAAATAGATACATCTGTCAAAAAGCACTGCAAGAGTGTGAATGATATCAAGAACTACCTGTTTATGTTTCAGGGCTTCAGTCAAGACTTGATGATGGTAGTGGGGAATCTGATGCAATGGAAATTCCGTATGCCTGGCATGTTCAAGAAATTATTGCGTTCGATGACCGAAAAGACCATTCACGATATCCTGACGAAAACCAACTGGAAAGATGATAGTGTGAGAAAGACTTGTGTAAACATCCGCCAATACCAGCATGCACTGGGATATAGCGAAAGCTGGATGAACGAATATGTTTACAACATCGTTGTACTGGCAAAAAAAGAACCTAAACCCAAAGAAAACTAGGATGGACAGCCTCATCGAAAATCATCCGTTGGAACCGTTTCTTCCTGCAGAAGCTACTTTGCTGATGCTGGGAAGCTTTCCTCCGCAGAAGAAGCGCTGGAGCATGGATTTCTTCTATCCGAACTGGAACAATGACATGTGGCGGATTTTCGGACTGATTTTCTTCGGTGATAAAGAACATTTTGTACTTTCCGGTAAAAAGGCTTTCGATAAAGAACGTCTCATACACTTCTTGAAAGAAAAAGGCGTTGCGCTTTATGATACGGCTTGCACAGTGAAACGTTTGAAAAGCAATGCTTCAGACAAATACCTGGAAATCGTGGAGCCTACGGACATCGGCTTGCTTCTGAAACAACTTCCGGCATGCAAATCTATTGTAACGACCGGGCAAAAAGCTACAGATACCTTATGTGCACAATTGCATATTGAAGAACCTCCGGTAGGTGGAAAAAGCAAATTCGAATATGCTGACCGCCAACTTTGGCTTTACCGGATGCCTTCTTCCAGCAGGGCTTATCCGCTCAAGTTGGAGAAAAAGGCAGAAATATATCGGTCTATGCTGTGTGAAGCGGGTATTTTTATGCCATGAAGCAAAAAAAATGCCAAAGCATTTGGCAATATCAAAAAATGTCGTACCTTTGCATCCGCAAACACGGGAATAGCTCAGTTGGTAGAGCATCGGTCTCCAAAACCGAGTGTCGGGAGTTCGAGTCTCTCTTCCCGTGCAGGAAGTAAGAAGCCACAACTGATGACGTTGTGGCTTTTGTTTTTTATAGACTTGACTTGTAAGAAGCTGTTTTGAATTTATCGCCCAAGGCACACACGGGAACAAATACATCAAGATGAGAAAAACTTTTTGTAGAAATTCAAAACAGTTTGTTAATATGATGTCCGATTGGGGAGGACAGGAAAGGTTGTTTATACTTTGGACGGTATGCAATTGTGCATTTTAATGGAATGCATACTTCCGGTGTCGCTTCTGTTGACAGGGTGTCACGCTGGATTGTAAATCCGTTTCTTCAATTATGCCGGATTATACATCCGGCATGACAAGTAAGCTTTGGTCTTTTCGCAATATAGCTGCATCGCTTGTAAGATTATTAATCTTACAGCGTGAAGATTAATAATCTTTCGGCATGAAGATTAATAATCTTACAAGCAAGATAGCTATGTGGCTTGGATTGTCGGACTAAGCTGATGAGGCTGTCTCAAAATGGTAATTGAGTATCAGAAAGTAATTTCATCCTGAGTGCCTGTTTCTATTTTGAGACAGTCTCTTCTGATTCGTGTAATTTATTTTTTCGGTTTTTTCTCCCTCTCTGGTCTTAACAAATGGCGGTGGAATTTCATTTCCGCCCGCTGGATATCGTATATCTTTTTAGATGAGAGGAATTTCTTATATTTCCGTACGTATTCCAAGTCCAGCTGGTCAATGGTGATTCGGGTTTGTATTACGTCTTCTACGATACGGTTGTATTCTTCTTCGCTTACGTTGGGTTGTTTTCCTTTTCTTATTTCTTGCCAGGCTTCACGGTTATACTTGCTTTTTTTATCTTGCAGTTCGAAGTAGAGTGGAAAAAACTCTTTGGCTTCTTGTGGAGTGAGTCGGGCGTTTTCGGTAATAAACGCTTCTTGCCGTGCACGGAATTCTTCTTTGCTCAATTTGTTTTTCTGCGCATGCATGTATGTGCAGAAGCAGGTAAGAAGAATCATAATCGAAAATAGTTTCTTCATTGAATTGGTCTTTTAGTTATAGATACCGGCATCGGCATCCGTTAAATATTGGTATAGTTCATAATCATCCATCATCGTTTGGTCTACGATTGATTCGATGTATTCATCCGGCATATCGGTAAGGTTGTCTGAGTCATCTGCCGATTGGGTAGTGCCTACAAAGGCACGGACAGTGAACATCAGGCCTACGAACATGGCCGCCATGTAAATCCATGGTTTCACACGGTCCCATAACTTGATTTCAGGAAGTGCTTTGACTTCTTTTTCGGGAAGTCGTTCCATCAGGTTTTCGGTAAAATGCTCGAAATATCCTTCCGGTACGGTGAATGGATTTTGTTTCCCGTATTTCTTTTGTAGTTCAAGGTCGTTTTTTTTCATCGTATCATCCCTCCTTCCTTTGTTTATTAGATTGATAATCCGGTACAAGGTTTAATCGTTTTGGTTTAAAAATTCTTCTATTTTTTTCACGGCATGGTGGTAAGAGGCTTTCAGGGCACCTACGCTGGTTCCTAGAATCTCCGACATATCTTCGTATTTCATTTCCTCGAAGTATTTCAGGTTGAACACGATACGTTGCTTTTCCGGTAAGGTTTGTATGGCTTTTTCGAAAAGTAGCTGGGTATGGTCACCATCGAAATAGGGGTCGCTTTCCAACTTGGCAAGCGCTGTTGTTTCGGCTTCATCCAATGAGAGTTGGTTTATGGCACGTTGTTTGTTCAGGAAATTCAGTGATTCATTGATGGCGATGCGGTAAAGCCATGTAGACAGGCGTGCTTCTCCCCGGAAATATTCCAAATTGCTCCATGCCTTGATGAATGTGTTTTGCAAGAGGTCGTTTGTATCATCGTGGGAGAGTACCATACGTCGTATTTGCCAGTACAATGGTTCGCTGTAGTGCCTGACCACTTTCCCGAAAGCTTCCCGTTGCAGCTTTGGGTCTTGTAGCTGGGCAATTATCTCTTCCTCGTTATAGTTATTCATAATGGTGTCTTTGTATATGTTTTTAGATAAAATGAAGTGCCAACGTTTAAATGGGATAAGTTTTTTTAACTTGCCTATAAGTTGATTTGCAGGTTTTCTTGTGCCAATAAGGTTGCAGGGAAAACTTCCTGTGCTTCTTTTAAAAGTTGCTTTTCATCGTCGTACCGTGCCGAAAAATGACCGATGACCAAACGTTTCACTTCTGCATCATGGGCTATTTGGGCAGCCTGACGGGCGGTGGAGTGTTGGGTTTGGCGGGCACGCGTTTCATCGGCATTGACAAATGTGGCTTCATGGAACAGCAGGTCGGCACCGTGTATTTGAGGGATGATACGGGGATAATAGGCGGTATCCGAGCAATAGGCGTATGTGCGTGGCGGGTCGGAAGGTGTGGTAAGCCATTTGTTGGGGATGGTTTCACCGCTGTCCGTGATAAAATCTTCGCCTTCTTTGATGCGGTTTATCATCCATAAGGGTATGCGGTAGAAGTCAATCATATCTCGCCGGATATGGTTTAGGGTAGGTTTTTCGCGGAACAGGAATCCGCATGTAGGCATACGGTGGCATAAAGGAATGGTTTCTACAGATATGGAACGGTCGTCATAAATAACAGCTTGTTCTTTCGGGTTAAAAGGATGGAATATGACCTTGTAGCTCATTCCTTTGCAAAAGAATGCGATTTGTGCTTGAAGTAAGGATATCAGGTCGGGATGACTGTAAATGTGCAGGTCGGCAGTACGTTCCAGCATGCCGAATGTAGAAATCAGTCCAATCAGCCCGAAGCAATGGTCGCCATGCAGATGGGAAATGAAAATATGATTCAACCGGCTGAACTTCAGTCGTGAACGGCGCAATTGTACTTGCGTGCCTTCTCCACAGTCTATCATAAAAAGTTTTTCCCGGATATTGACAATTTGTGAGGTGGCTTGGTGACGCATCGTGGGTAGTGCTGACCCGCATCCTAGAATATGTAATTCGAATTTTTCCATACATATTGTTTGTTCACCACAGAAAGACAGGCAAGTGGTATTGGAAAAACCGGAATGTCTTTGTGTCTTTCTGTGGCGGTAACATCAATCTTTGTTATTTGTATTTTTGCAATAGCCCGTCTGCCACTTCATCTCCCAAGTCTTTGGCTTTTTGTAAGTTGGCCAGGCCTTTATCTTTCTCTTTATTCTGGATTTGTGCATATCCCAGCATACGATAGGCAGGAGCATTTTCGGGATCCATCTTGATGGCACGTGTCAGGGCTTGTATAGCTTCTGCAGCTTGGTTGACTCGAATGTGTATGCCTCCTTTTTCTACCCAATAGGTTACGTTGTTAGGATCAAGTTCAACAGCTTTGTTGATGTCGTTGATAGCTTGCTGATACATACGGCAGTTTAATTCTGCTTGTGAACGGATGAGATGGAATTCGGCAGAAGTTTGTCCCAGCATGGCATCGTAGAAGTCATTATAGTCGGTTACGGCACCCCGATAGTCTTCCATGTCCGATTTGATACGGGCGCGTTCGTACAGGTAGGGGGCTGCATCTTTTCCGTAGGGTTTGGGATAAAAAGCAATGGCGCTGTCCATCAGGGCTATGACTTCTTTCTTGTCGGTTCCTTCTATCAGTTCCTTGGCTTTTGCTGCAGAATAGAAAGTTGCGGCTGAAGCCAGTTTGCTCTTGTTCACCTTGTCGTAAGCAGTATAGGCTTCTGTAAATTTTTGCATGGCAAAATAGATGTCTCCTTGCAGTTGGTAATAGATAGGTTCTTGGGTGATGGCTAACGCTTCGTTTATTTCATTGAGGGCATAATCGAATGTCCAGGAAGCATAGGGCTTCTTGTCGCCTATATTCAACTGGTACGAATAGATGAGTTTGGCTATGTTGTAATGTGCTTCGTCTTTTTTCTCGGCCACATCAAGCATTTTTTTCAAGTCTTCAACAGCCAGGGCATAATGAGTATCATCGCCGATATTGATGTAATAAGTAGCACGGCGCAGGTAGCCTTCCATATTATTGGGATATTGGCTGATAAAGTCGTTCAGCAAATCGAAGTATTGGTTGGGGGCATATACGCCGGATGCCATATACAGATAGACCAAAGCCTGCGATTCGTCTTCGGGAAGTCCTTTTTTTATCCCGATGGAGTTGAGGGCAAGGTCATTGACAGAGAGAGCGTTGATAGTTAAGTCGGTCAGATAGCGGATGCCAATGGCAAAACTTTCTTTGCTTTCAGAGTCGTTGTTTTTTTGTATCATGCCTACTACTTGTCCTGCTGCATTCATAATGGGGCAGCTTACGGTTTTTTCTGTAGTCTGCATGGTAAGGGTGTAGTAGTATTGTTGTTCGCCAATGGTATCTACTTTGGCTATAGTGCCTGTTTGTCCTTTTGATGATTTTTGGGTAGAATAGGGAACCAGATACACGGTTTCGCCAGTCGATGAAGGCAATGTGGCTGGTTGCAAAGCCTCGGCTTTCTTGTCAAAATCGGTTTTGAATTTCACTACATCATACATATCGTTTGCCCCCATCATGTATTTCACGGGCAGCTCTTTACCGTTTGCGGTGATGATTATGGCACGTTCGGCGCCTTTGAAGAGGCTATAATCGGAAACTCCTGTACCTTGTTCATCGATATAAAATCCGTTTCCGGTGCTCAAAATTTGGCCGTCTTTGGTATAAGTCACGATGGAGAAAACGGCTTTTCTGGCATTTTCTGCCCATTTAGGCAATTCTTGTGCCAACAGGACAGAGAATGGCATAACGAATACAAATAAAATAGCTATAGTTTTTTTCATGTGTGTAAACGGTATATAAAGGTTATTGTTTTTCATTTTCGGCAAATCCGCGCTGTTCTATGGCTTTGTAGATAAGGATGCCTGCAGCTACCGATACATTTAGCGATTCAATGTTTCCGAAAAGTGGAATTTTTACCCATTCGTCACACAAGGCCAGGTTTTCGTAAGAGACTCCTTTATCTTCGGCCCCCATAATGATGCAGGTAGGTGAATGGAAGTCGGCTTTGGTATAATCATAATCTCCTTTTTCGGTAGCTGCTATAATCTTGAATCCACTGTCTTTCAGAAAACGGATGGTTTGTGTCAGGTTGTTTTCGCGGCATACTGGAAGGGTGAGCAGGGCACCAGCCGAAGTCTTTACGGCATCAGCATTTACGCTGACACTGTTTTTGGCGGGTATGATGATAGCGTCTATGCCTGCACACTCGCAAGTACGGGCAATGGCGCCGAAGTTACGCACATCGGTTACGCCATCCAACATGATGAACAATGGTGTTTTTCCTTGTTCGAAAAGATACGGTACAAGGTCTTCCGTGCGCTGGTATGCAACAGGCGAGATGAATGCTACCACTCCCTGATGATTTTTCCGGGTAATGCGGTTGATGCGTTCCACAGGTACGCGTTGTACTGGAATATCTGTTTGCTTCAGTATGGCAAACAATTCTTTTGCCACTTCACCTTGCATGTCTTTTTTTATCAATACTTTATCAATCTCTTTTCCGGCTTGTATGGCTTCGATGACCGCCCGTACGCCGAATATCATTTCATTTTTTTCTATCATAAAATCAATGTTTTATTAGTTATTGGTTTTCCAGTAAGGCACGTGCATTGTTTAATGCGGCTTCTGTCAGTACACTTCCACTCAGCATGTGTGCGATTTCTTTGACCCGTTCTTCCGGTGTAAGCCGGTGTATGTAACTGTTGGTGCCTGTTTCTGTATCTTTTTTATATACTTTATAGTGTGTTGTGCCTCGTGCCGCAATTTGAGGCAGGTGAGTAATGCTGATTACCTGCCGGTTCTGGCGTCCCATATCGCGCATGATAAGTGCCATTTTTTCAGCTATCGAGCCTGATACGCCTGTATCTATTTCGTCGAAAATGATAGTAGGCAGCTTTACAGCTCCGGCTATCATTGCTTTGAGCGAAAGCATGACACGGGCTATTTCTCCTCCCGAAGCTACCGAAGCAACGTTTTGCAATGCCCCGTTTTTGTTGGCAGAGAAGAGGAACGTTACGTTGTCCAGTCCATTAAGGTCGGGCTCTTTACGCGAAGTCAGCTCTACGGCAAAACGTACGTTGGGCATACCCAGTGGTATTAAGAGTTTTTTCATCTGTTCTTCGATATGATGTGCCGACTTTGTACGGAGATTGGTCAGCTGGCGGGCTTGTTCCAATACCTTATTATATAAGGCCTCTTTCTGTTGGTTGAGTTCAGCTATTCGTTCGTCGAACGATGAAATGTCATTCAGTTGATGGCGGTAATTTTCTGCAAGTTCCAACAAGGCTTCGATAGTCGTTACCCGATGTTTTTGCTGAAGATTGTATATCAGGTTCAGCCGTTCGTTTACATAATCCAGCCGTTCGGGGTTGAATTCTGTTTCTTCTTCTGCTACCGAGAGATCGTGTGCGATGTCTTTCAGTTCGATGTAGCAGCTTCTCAGACGTTCTACCCATTCGGATGCCGAAGGATATACATTGGAAATGTTTTGTAATGCCTGTTGGCAGTCTTTGGTCTGTGAGAGGATACCATTTGCTTCGGTACCGTCTATCAGCTGTTGGGCTTTGTAAAGGTTTGCTTTGATTTCTTCGGTGTGGCTTAAGGTTTCGGCCTCCTGCTCCAGTTCTGTTTGTTCGCCAGAATGGAGGCTGGCTTCTTCCAGTTGTTCCAGCTGGAAACGCAGATAGTCTTCGTCTTGCCTGCTTTTTTCTGCTTGTATAATCAGTTCCTCCAGTGTGTTGCTTATATCTTTATAGTGCCGGTAGACCTGTTTGTATGCTTCCAGTTGTTTTTCATCTTGTGCCAGAATATCCAGGATATTCAGTTGGAATCCTTCTTTATTGAGCAGCAGGTTCTGGTGTTGGCTATGGACGTCTATCAGTTTTTCACCCAAAGCTTTCATCTGGTTCAGTGAGGCTGGAGAGTCGTTGATGAATGCCCGGCTTTTTCCGCTGGCATATACTTCACGTCTGAGGATACATTCTTCAGGGTCATATTCCAAGTCGAGTTCTTGAAAAAATGCTTCCAGTCCGTATGAAGCAATGCAGAAGCGTGCTTCCACAATGCATTTGGAAGTTCCGTTTTTGATGGCTTTCACATCGGCACGTTGGCCCAACAGCAGTCCGATAGCCCCAAGGATGATGGATTTTCCTGCTCCGGTTTCACCGGTGATAACCGAAAAACCTGGTGTGAAATCAATATCCAGCTTGTCGATCAACGCATAATTCTGTATGTGAATAGACTGTAACATAATGTAGTCTTCGGGTTTGTCTGTAAGAATTATAAGATTGCACTTAATTTGTCGATAATGTCGCTTGCCACTTCGTGTTTGTCTTTCAGTGGATAGGGGGTGATTCCCGATTCGTCGAGAATGGTTATCTTGTTGGTGTCACATCTGAATCCGGCTCCGGCATCATTCAGCGAGTTCAGTACGATAAAGTCGAAATTTTTCCGTTTCCGTTTTTCTTGGGCGTGTATCTGTTCGTCATACGTTTCCAAAGCAAATCCTACCAGTCGTTGGTCCGGACGTTTTATCTTTCCTAAAGCAGCGGCAATGTCTTGGGTAGGTTTCAGACGGACAATCAGGTCCTCTCCTTCGCGCTTGATTTTGTTGGAGGCTACAGTTTCGGGGGTGAAGTCTGCTACCGCTGCACACAAGATACCTGCATTGGCTTGTGGATAAATACGGATAGCAGCTTGATACATTTGCTCGGCACTTTCCACATCAATGCGCCGGATAGCAGGATGCTGTACCTGGAGAGCGACTGGTCCGCTGATGAGGGTAACATCTGCACCCCGTCTGGCACATGCTTCAGCCAGTGCGTATCCCATTTTCCCTGAAGAATAGTTTCCGATAAACCGTACTGGGTCTATCTTTTCATACGTAGGGCCTGCTGTTATCAGGATGTGTTTGCCTTTCAAGTCTTCGGCCCGGGCAAAAAATGTTTCCAGTACTTCTACTATCTTTTCGGGTTCTTCCATACGTCCTTTGCCTACAAGGTGGCTTGCCAGTTCGCCCGAAGCGGGTTCGATAATGTGGTTTCCATACGAACGCAGGATGTCGAGGTTGTGGCGGGTAGACGGGTGAGCGAACATATCAAGGTCCATAGCCGGAGCGATGAATACCGGAGCTTTCATTGACAAATAAGTGGTGACCAGCATATTATCAGCTATCCCGTGTGCCATTTTCCCGATGGTGGAAGCCGTGGCAGGTGCAATGAGCATTGCATCAGCCCATAGCCCAAGGTCAACATGACTATGCCATGTCCCGTCGCGTTGTGCGAAGAACTCGCTGATGACCGGTTTGCCGGTCAGTGCCGAGAGTGTGATGGGAGTGATAAATTCTTTTCCTGCGGGAGTGATGACAATCTGCACTTCTGCTCCTTTTTTTATCAATGCACGGGTCAGTACTGCCGCTTTATAAGCAGCAATGCTTCCCGTTATGCCTAATACAATTTTTTTGCCTTTCATATTTTTAAGTAGACTAGATGTTAGGTACCGGTTGGCCAGATTTTATAATAAGATAAAATAATCTGGCATCTGGTGTCTAAAACCTGATACTTGAATATTATTTTACCAGTCCGCTTTCGCGCAATTTGATTTTTGTCAATACATTTTTGGTGTTCAGCGTGAAATCGCCATTCATCATCCAGCCGAAATAACCGGGATCGCGTTTCAGGACATCTGATACAGGCATTCCTTTGTATTTACCGAAGTTGAATACTTCCACTCCTTTATCATCGTACACGATGCGTCCCGCAAAGTCTACGTTTTTGCTGTATGTAGAGTATTCAGAAAGAAACGCAACATCGTTCTGTAATACTTCCGGATAGCGATCCAACTGTGCCTTCAGCACTTCATAGGTAGCACGTGTGTCGGCTTCGGCGGTGTGTGCATCCTCCAGGTTTTTGCCGCAATAGAATTTATAGGCAGCCGAGAGTGTGCGTTGTTCCAGTTTGTGGTAGATGACCTGCACGTCAATGAATTTCCGCCGGCTCAGGTCGATATCGATGCCTGCACGCAAGAACTCTTCTACCAGTACCGGTACATCGAATCGGTTTGAGTTGAATCCGGCTATATCGGCACCTTCGATAGACCGGGCCAGTTCTTTGGCTATCTGTTTGAAGGTAGGACAGTCTGCTACATCCTCATCGTGGATGCCATGGATGGCAGTCGATGCTTCGGGAATGTGCATTTCAGGGTTGATGCGCATCGTTTTACTTTCTTCGTTGCCGTTGGGATATACTTTTAGGTAGCATATTTCCACGATACGGTCGGTATTAATATTGGTTCCGGTTGTTTCCAAGTCGAAAAACACTATCGGATTCTTCAGGTTCAGTTTCATTCGGATTCTTTTATGAATTGTCTATATCATGTGGCTTAAGAGTTAAAAACAATTGGATGTCTATGCTTTATTATGCTGATGTCATAAACGGGACTATTGGTTTTTAACTCTTGTTATCGCTTAGTCATTCAGCATCATCGGCATCAACAACATCAGCAGGTCTTCGTTTTCACTTTGTTCTTCGGGTACAATTACTCCCGCGCGTGAAGGGTCTGCAAGTTCTATCACTACGTTGGTCGAAGGTATGTTGTTCAGGATATCAATCAGGAATGATGATTTGAATCCGATACTCATGTCATTTCCCTCGTACTGGCACATCAAGGTCTCTTCGGCAGAGGTCGAAAAATCAATGTCTTGTGCCGAGATTTTCATCTGGTTGGTCGAGAGGTTGAGCTTGATGAGGCTACTGGCTTGTGACGAGAATACAGATACACGGCGCAAAGCACTGATAAGCGAGCTACGGTCGATAACGGCCTTGTGCGGATTGTTTTGTGGGATAACCGAATTGTAATTGGGGTAGCGTCCTTCTATCAGCCGGCATACCATTTGGTAATTTTCCAGGATGAATGTTGCGTTGCGATCGTCGAAACCTATCTGGACATCACCCTGTTCTTTCGTTAGCAGGTTTTTGAGCAGATTGGCAGGTTTCTTGGGCAGGATAAAAGCTGCTTTTTCCGAACCGTGTGCCTCATAGGTCTTGTTGCGTACCAGCTTATGTCCGTCGGAAGCAACCAGTGTGATATCCTCGGATGTGATGTCGAAATAGATACCGTTCATTACCGGGCGCAATTCATCATCAGCAGTGGCAAAGATACAGCGGTTTACTCCGTCCAGCAGGACGTTGGCAGGAATCGTGAGTTGTACAGCATTGTTTCCCAATGCTTGCGGTTTCGGATACTCATCGGCATTCTGTCCCATCAGACTGTACTTCCCGTTTTGGTATTGCACCGTTATTTCCAGATTTTCAGGGTTGATGGCAAACGAGAGCGGCTGTTCAGGAATTTCCTTCAATGCTTCCAATAGTGTACGCGATGATACGGCAAAGCGTCCGTCTCCGTCAAATTCATTCACTTCAATCGAGGTAGAAAGTGTGGTTTCATTATCTGATGCGGTCATCGACAGTGTCCCGTCGTGCAACTCGAGCAAAAAGCAGTCCAGGATTGGCAATGAGTTTTTCGAATTGATAACACGGCTGATAGCTTGCAAATGGCTGAATAAGCTTGTACTTGAAACAATAAATTTCATATTTGTATGTTTTATCCTTATTTTTATTTTATCAGCCAAAGTTACGAAAAGATTGTAGATGCATCGCAAAAAGTATCTAAAAAATTAGTTTACTTGTGTAGAAAAACGTATTTTCGTAGCCAAATTTAAAAATGAAAATATGGAATTAGCAGGAAAAGTAATTGCCGTTCTCGAACCGAAGAGCGGTACTTCCAGAAATGGAAACGAATGGATGGTACAGGAGTATGTCATTGAAACACACGACCAATATCCCCGCCGGATGTGTTTTGACGTGTTTGGTGCCGACAAGATACAGCAGTTTGCTATTAAGATAGGTGAAGAACTAAACGTTTCGTTCGACATTGATGCACGCGAATGGCAAGGACGTTGGTTTAACAGTATCCGTGCATGGAAAGTGGAACGTGTAAGTGCACCACAACCTATGCAACCCGAAGCTCCATTCCCGCCGATAGGTGCTGCTCCGGCTGCTCCTGTAGACTTTTCGGCAGGTGATGAAAAAGATGATTTGCCTTTTTAATGCTGCATACAGAGTCAGGAATGAGATAGAGTTATAGGGAGTTAAAGGCTAATGCCTTGTATGTCTGTTTTATAAGGCATTGGCTTTCGACTCCCTGACAAAGCCGTAATTCCTGCGACACATGAATGTTTTTCACTTCTGGCCGCATTCTTTTTAGAAGTTTGCCGGGTATGCCAGCAGCTGGTAAGCAAGTGCTTTTGCCATACGGTAGTGTCCGTTAGCGTTCGGGTGCAGGCGGTCGGTCTGTGCATCGTGGAAGTATGGAGCATGTTCGTCCAGCAAAGGATACAGCCCGCTGATGCTGTTCAGGTCGATAACGGGTACTGCCCATACGTTGGCAGCTTCTTTTACAACGTTCACATATTCGTCTACATACAATCCCAGTTTGTTGGGAAACGATTCTTCGGGTTGGATGTTTTCCTTGCTGAATCTTGCTTGGGCACGGTGGATGGGAGTCAGCAGGATAATTTGTTTCATTGGGAAATTTTTCTTCAGGTATAGCATTGCTTCGTTGATTCTTCCGCGGAACGTGTGCGGGTTGGGTGCTGCATGTCGTTTCTTGCGCACTTCTTTTGTTCCGCCTTTTACGGTTGTTTCTTCGTAAGTATATGTATACCATTCTCCTAAAGGTATGCCGGCGTTGTAGTCGTTTGTGCCGCAAAATACGATGATGGCATCCACGTCATCACCGGCTTCCGCCTTCAGCCGTTCGGCTTGTTTCAGAATACCGTTCCATTGGTTGCCGTTGATGCCATATACCAGCGGTGTAAGTCCCAGCATTTCGGCAAGGTATTGCCAGTAGTTCTTGGTAGTTCCTACGTGTTTCTTGTCGGTAATGGAATCGCCTAAAAAAGCCACTTTTTTCCCTTTCCATTGGTTCTCGCTTACCGTGGTTATGGTGTCAGATACGGTGCTTTGTTGCCATAAGGATGCAGGGCATGGCAGAGCCTGCGATGAAAGCAATAGTGCGGCTAAGGTATAAGAGGTTATTTTATCGGTCATCGGTGTTGTCGTTTTTTTGAGTGTTATGTCTGGTTGCAAAGATAATTCCTTTCTTTCAGCTGGCAATGGATTCGGAAAAAGTGTTCGCAGAAAAATGCAGATACCTTCATGGGCGATTCCAGTTAACTGCTACAGCTCATGAAGATATCTGAAACGGCAAAGTAATATATCTTCGTTTTTGAACGTAATTGTATGGGCGGATTGCGGCACCCGTAAAAAGAATAAGTCTATCGTTTTTGCAGGTGTTTTTCCATGTTTTCATTTGTGGGTTCCGCCGAAAATCTGTACATTTGTTCCCTGAACTAGGATTAATCTGTACGCAATGGGAAAAGGAAAACTAGCGAAATTTGCAGACATGGCGGAATACCCGCATGTATTCGAATATCCGTATTCACAGGTGGCGGATACGCCTTGTGAGATGAAAGGAAACTGGAACCGTGATTTTTTTAAGAACGAACATCCGATCGTGTTGGAGTTGGGTTGTGGAAGAGGAGAATATACCGTAGGGCTGGCACGCCGGTATACCGACAAGAATTTCATCGGGGTCGATATCAAAGGAGCACGTATGTGGACGGGAGCGAAAGAGGCTTTTGATGAAGGATTGAAGAATGTAGCCTTCTTGCGCACGAATATTGAAATTATCGACCGATTCTTTGCTCCGGGTGAAGTGAGCGAGATTTGGCTGACTTTCTCTGATCCGCAGATGAAAAAGGTGACCAAGCGGCTTACTTCGACGTATTTCATGGAGCGTTACCGCAAGTTTCTTGTGCCCGACGGGCTGGTGCACCTGAAGACGGACAGCAATTTCATGTTCACCTATACGAAATATATGGTTGAAGTCAATCATTTTCCCGTTGAGTTCGTTACGGATGATTTATATCATTCGGGGTTGGACGATGATATCCTGCGCATCCGTACCTATTACGAACAGCAATGGCTGGACCGTGGGCTGAGCATTAAGTATATCCGCTTTCGTCTTTCCCAGACGGGTGAACTACAGGAGCCGGATGTGAAAATCGAACTGGACGATTACCGCAGCTATAACCGTAGCAAGCGGAGCGGACTGCAAACAAGCAAATAATACTCATTTACAATTTGTCAATTTACGATTTACTATTTATTGTTAGCCATGAATCATAAACCGTAAAATGTCAAATCGTAAATTGTAAATAGTCAAATCGTAAATTTCATTTATATGACATTGTATCCGAAATTGATTTTAGACGCGCTGGCAACGGTGCGTTATCCTGGCAACGGGAAAAATATTGTCGAAGCAGAAATGGTGGCGGACAATATGCGTATCGACGGGATGAAGGTCAGTTTCTCGCTTGTCTTCGAGAAACCGACCGACCCTTTTATGAAATCAGTAGTGAAGTCGGCAGAAACGGCTATTCATACTTATGTGTCGAAAGACGTGGAAGTGACAATCACGACCGAAAGCCGTCAGGCGGCACGCCCTGAACCGGGCAAGATGCTTCCGCAGGTGAAGAATGTCATCGCCGTGTCATCGGGAAAAGGCGGCGTGGGTAAGTCTACCATTGCTGCCAACCTGGCTGTGGCACTTTCGAAGCTGGGATATAAGGTAGGATTGCTGGATGCTGATATCTTTGGTCCTTCTGTTCCTAAGATGTTCCAGGTGGAAGATGCACGTCCGTATGCCGAAACTATTGGAGGGCGGGACTTGATAGTTCCGATTGAGAAATACGGCATCAAGCTCTTGTCTATCGGTTTTTTTGTTGATCCTGATCAACCTACGCTTTGGCGCGGCGGCATGGCAAGCAATGCTTTGAAACAGCTGGTGGGCGATGCCGACTGGGGAGATTTGGATTATTTCGTCCTTGACACGCCTCCGGGCACGAGCGACATCCATCTGACGTTGTTGCAGACTCTTGCCATCACAGGAGCGGTTATCGTCAGCACTCCGCAGGAAGTGGCTCTTGCCGATGCCCGCAAAGGTATCAATATGTATATGAACGATAAGGTGAACGTGCCTATTTTGGGGCTGGTAGAAAATATGTCATGGTTCACCCCTGCCGAGTTGCCCGAAAACAAGTATTACCTTTTCGGCAAGGAGGGCACACGAAGACTGGCAGAAGAACTTCATGTGCCTCTCTTGGGGCAGATACCTATTGTGCAGAGTATTTGCGAGCACGGTGATGAGGGAACTCCCGTAGCTCTTGACGATGATTCGGTGACGGGGCAGGCTTTTCTGGAACTGGCACGTAACGTGGTTGCACAGACAGAGAAACGCAATGCCGAGCTGGCTCCCACCGAGATTGTGAAGACGCATAAATAATGTGCAAATGTGACAATGTGCAAATGTGACAATGTGCAAATGTGACAATGTGCAAATGTGACAATGTGCAAATGTGACAATGTGCAAATGTGGTAATTTGCCAATGAATAGTTTGTTAATGTGTGAATGAATTATCACATTGCCACATTATCACATTAAAATAAGGAGGAAAGCTTTATGAGAAAGAATTTTGGAGCAAAGCCGTGGACGTATCCACAGCCTGTATTTATCGTTGCTACTTACGATGGAGAAGGAAACCCCGACGCGATGAATGCCGCTTGGGGAGGCATCGATTACGACGATCAAATCAACCTGTGTCTGAGTGCAGGGCATAAGACCGTAAAGAACTTGCTAAAGACAAAAGCATTCACCGTAAGTATGGCAACAGCAGACCAGCTGACGGCTTGCGATTATGTAGGTATCGTTTCGGCAAACGATGTGCCCGACAAGTTTTTCCGTGCGGGATTCCATGCCGTAAAGTCGGAGTTTGTCAACGCGCCTCTCATCGAAGAATTGCCGATGGCAGTGGAGTGCGAGCTTGTTTCTTACGACCCGGAAATGTGCCATCTGGTGGGTAAGATTGTGAATGTATCTGCCGACGAGTGCATCTTGGACGAGAAGGGAAAGATAGATCCTGCTAAACTGCGCCCGATTTCGTTCGACCCCGTACACAATGCCTATCTGGAAGTAGGCGGGCATGTGGGCAGTGCGTTCAAGGACGGTATAGCATTGAAAAAATGATGATGTGCACCAAAGACAAGATACGCACGGCGGAAGATATGGAACGGCAGGTATTGGCTTTGGGCTTCCTGCCGTTTTTCCGATGCGGCATTCCCGGTTTCTCCATCGAAGAACGGACGGCAACTGAATATTGGTTCTCGGACGAAGAAGAAGGTCCGTGGGAATGGAAAGGCCCCGTCATCCGCGAGGGACATTGCGCCTATGGCAAGCTGTACAATAAGAAAGCGGGTTATGTCAGTCTGGAATGGCTTCCTCATCTGATGAACTGGCGGCGTTCACGCCGTTATGCGAAAGACGAAGATACTGCTGCACTTGATGATGTGGTGCTTCAGGCTATTTGGGGAGAAGGCAGTGTGACGGTGAAAGAGTTACGCTGCTTACTCGGTTTTGCCAAGAGGCGTGGGCGTCGATGCGAGACAGATCTGGTGGATGCAATGCAGAGTGATGGCAAGATTTCGCTTGAACCTATACTGACACGGTTGATGATGGGGATGCATGTTGTTATTTCCGATTTTGAATACAATATTGATCGTCACGGTCGTCCTTATGGTTGGGGAGTTGCCCGTTATACTTCTCCTGAAGTGCTTTATGGCAGGCAGGATGCCGGATGCACACCCGAAGAGTCGTATCGGCAGATATATGGACATCTTCGTAGTTTGCTGCCTGGCGCTTCTGAAAAAAAATTGCAAGAACTGATAGGTTGATAGCTTCTAGAGCATTTTTCAACGTTTTTCCGGTTGATTTTATCCGTCAAGATATTACGGTTGGAAGAGGCACACAGAACGAAGAAGTTTGTCTCTGTGTGTCTCTGTATGTGGGTATTAATGCTGCTTCCAGTATGCTTCCAGTGCATCAGCTTCGGCAGGAGTGATTTGAATTACAGTGCCGTGCTTGGGTGAGATGAAGTTAACGGCTTTCATTGCTCCTTCGTTGAAATGCCCCAGGTTGGTGAAATGTTTGAAATCGCTGGTTTCGCAGAACCCGAAGTTGTGTGGTTGGATGCTGAAGATGTCGTACATCACTACCCATTTATCTTCACCGATACGTTTCCATACGTTCGGTGCTTCACATGCTCCCGGTTCAAAGTCTATCCATTTATCTATGTAGCGGTAGGGACCGGTTACGTTTCCGTTATTGCTGATAGCCATGCGGATTCCTCCGGGATTTTCTTGGGCTACATACATCATACAGGCACGTCCGTCGGGCAATAGGGATATGTCGGCATCCAGTATTTGGATTTTGGGGTCAGGATATTCGAAGAGTTGTTTGGGTTCACTGGTGAGCTGGGTGAAATCATTGTCGGTATAGGCGTAATAAAGTGTACTCCTTCCGTTGCCGTGACGCATCGTGAAATAAATCATCATTTTACCTGCCTGAGGGTCATAGATGGTTTCGGGTGCCCAGGCACATCCGATATCGCCGAATTTATCGGGGTAAGCTTTGTCTACCCGTATGTTGCTGTGAGTCCAGTGGATAAGGTCGTGCGATTTCATCAGTACCAGTCCGCGGTTATTCCCCCATCCGTACTGTTTTCCGTCCCGTTCCCATTCGGTTTCGCGTATGCCTTCCCGTTGGGCAAAGATATGCAAGTCGGTCATGGCAAGATAAAAAGCACCGTCTGGTCCGCGATAGATATGTGGGTCGCGTATGCCTCGTTGTTCGGCGATGGTATCTCCGCTGATGATTGGTTGTCCATCGTTGACCGCAGTAAATGTATAGCCGTCGCGGCTCGTAGCCATGAACAGGCTATGTGTCGGGTCGCTGAAAAATACAAATAGATACGCTCCCATGTTTTGCTCTGAGGTGCACAGGCGTCGTCCCAGCTTGAGTTTGTCACCCGATAAATCCACTTCGAATAACTGAGGAATGCGTATGTATCTTCCATTGTCGTTGTTGTGGCTATGTACAGACATCAGCCAGCGTCCGTTGAAGTCTTTAAACAGCATGCCATGTCCATAGTTTGGAGGTGTAATCGGTTCGGTTTCTTGTATCCACGGGCCTTCCAGGGTTCCGCTTTCCGAGTAGGCTACTCCTTGGGTATATACGTCTTCTATCCAGCTTGTCCATAGCATTCCCAGTCTTCCGGTTCCGGTGCGGAAGAGCCATGGTCCGTCTGTCACACGATTGGGCTTGTCTGTTCCTGTCTCGCGGCTCCAGGGTGAATCGCTTGCACGGAACAGCACTTCGCTTTTACCCGTTGTTCCGCTGAGGTCTGTCTTGAGTGCTATTTTCTCGATTGTGCCGTTCCAGTTCTGGAGCCATTCGCCGCAATATATCATGTAAGGCTTTCCGTCGGTATCTTCCCATAGTGTACCGTCTAGTGTGGGGACATTAGCGGGGAGGTAGACTTTATCTTTCATTGGGCGGTAAGGTCCTTCAGGACGGTCGCTTTCCAGTACGTGGCAGGCGCGTCGGGGAATGTCGTTTCCCCGGTAGTTCCCGATAAGAATGGAGTCGTTGGTAAAAGTTGCGAAATAATAATACTTTCCTTTGTATTTATGGAGTTCGGCTGCCCATATTTGTGGCTTGTGCCCCATCCATGAGTCTGGATCTGTTTCGGCTACGATGTAAGGTCCGTCCCATCGGTCAAGGTCTTTGCTTTTCCATAATAATCCTCCTGTTCCGGTCATGTAATAGGTGCGGGTTTCATCATCGGCCAGAATGCAAGGATCGCTGAGCCGGATGGAATCACGTGGGATTGCAGTACGGAATGTGGGGTGTTTTTTGTTTTGTGCCATAGAGGCGGTGCATGCCATTACGGCAAGCAGCAGGGTAAGTGCATATCGGGTGAGTTTCATAGTCTTTGTTTTGATTGAATGAAGATGAGTGTTGTCATAAAGACGCAAAGGTGAGGTATCCTCTGTATCCTTTGCGTCTTTGCGTTTGGCTTGAATAGCCATTTATCTGATGTTGCCCACCTTAATCAGGTATTCGGCAATCTGTACGGCGTTTAGTGCTGCTCCTTTCTTTATCTGGTCGCCTACAATCCAGAAGGTCAGTCCGTTTTCGTCGCTTAAGTCTTTGCGGATACGTCCTACGTAGACAGGGTCTTTGCCGGCAAGGAACAACGGCATCGGATATTCTTTCTTTTCCGGATTGTCCATCAGTACCAGTCCTTCTCCTTCGGCGAATGCTTTGCGGGCTTCTTCTACCGACACGGGGCGTTCTGTTTCTATCCAGATGCTTTCCGAGTGCGAACGAAGTGCCGGAACGCGTACGCATGTAGCGCTTACCTTTACATCGGAGTGCATGATTTTACGCGTCTCGTTGTACATTTTCATTTCTTCTTTCGTATATCCGTTGTCGGTAAAGACATCAATTTGCGGAATCAGGTTGAAAGCGAGCTGGTAGGCGAATTTCTCTACTTTCACCGGCTCATTGTTTAATACTTGACGGTATTGTTCGTAAAGTTCGTCCATGGCGGCTGCTCCCGCACCGCTGGCAGCCTGGTATGTAGAAACGTGTACCCGCTTGATATGGGTCAGGTTTTCGATGGCTTTTAGTGCCACAACCATCTGTATGGTGGTACAGTTGGGGTTGGCGATGATGCCTCGCGGGCGGTTCAATGCATCTTGGGCATTGACTTCGGGTACTACCAGCGGAATGTCTGCATCCATGCGGAATGCACTTGAATTGTCAATCATCACTGCTCCGTATCGGGTAATGGTATCTGCGAACTCTTTGGAAGTTCCTGCTCCTGCAGAAGTGAAAGCAATGTCAACTCCTTTGAAATCATCATTGTGTTGCAGCAGTTTCACTTCGATTTCTTTTCCGCGGAAGGTGTATTTTCGCCCGGCACTGCGCTGGGAACCGAACAACAACAGTTCGTCTATTGGAAAATTTCTTTCATCGAGCACACGCAGGAACTCTTGTCCTACGGCTCCGCTTGCACCAACAATTGCTACTTTCATGTTTTTGTAATTCTGTTAAGTTAATACTTTTTCTGACTATATCTTGTTATTTTTAATCGGACTGTATCGTTTATGACGATTTCGACTGCAAAAATAAAACATTCTGTCCGATTAATATGGAAACTCGGAAGTTTTTTTCTACTTTTGTTCGATGAATGCAAAATGACGATACCGGTTTATGAAAGAATTGCTTGATTTTTTTGGTCTTGATATCCATTTTCCGATTACCGATCCTACGTGGATTTTTTTTCTTGTACTGGTGATTATTCTTTTTGCTCCTATTATTTTGGAGCGGTTGCGTATACCACACATCATCGGGATGATATTGGCTGGAGTAGTAATCGGCGAACATGGGTTTAACATCCTGGCCCGTGACAGCAGTTTCGAATTGTTTGGCAAAGTGGGGCTGTATTATATAATGTTCCTTGCCGGATTGGAAATGAATATGGAGGATTTCAAAAGTATCCGTGCCAAGGCGATGGTATTGGGCTTGCTGGCATTCATCTTTCCGCTGGGTATCGGATTCTGGACCAATATTCATATATTAGATTATGGTGTTGTTACTTCTGTCTTGCTTGCCAGTATGTATGCATCACATACCCTTATCGCATATCCTATTGTAATCCGTTATGGCATCAACCGTCAGCGGGCGGTGGGTATTGCTGTAGGTGGTACGGCTGTGACCGATACGTTGACTTTGCTGGTGCTGGCAGTTATCGGTGGCCTGTATAAAGGCGAATCGTCGGATATGTTCTGGGTATGGTTGGTCTTGAAAGTGATTATACTTGGCTCTGTCATTATGTATACTTTCCCGCCCATAGCCCGTTGGTTTTTCCGGCGGTATAGTGATAATGTGGTGCAATACATTTTTGTGATGGCGATGGTTTTCCTTGGTGCCGGATTGATGGAGGTAGTCGGTATGGAGGGAATTCTGGGAGCCTTTCTTGCCGGATTGGTGTTGAACCGGCTTATTCCGCACGTGTCACCGCTGATGAACCATCTGGAGTTTGTGGGCAATGCCTTGTTTATCCCTTATTTCCTGATAGGTGTGGGGATGCTTATCAATGTCAACGTTCTGTTCGGGCATATTGATTCGATAAAGGTAGCGGGCGTTATGATAGTGGTTGCCTTGGTGGGAAAATGGATTGCTTCGTGGCTTACCCAGAAGATTTACCGGATGCGTGCTGTCGAACGGGAATTGATGTTCGGTTTGAGCAATGCACAGGCCGCTGCTACACTGGCTGCGGTATTGGTAGGTTATGATATCATTCTGCCTTCAGGCGAACGTTTGCTGAACGAAGATGTGCTGAACGGTACGATTTTGCTGATTTTGGTGACATGCATTGTCAGTTCTTTTATAACCGAACATGCAGCCAAGCGGATTGCGACGAGTGATGATATTGGAGTGAACGAGGAAAAGGAGCAGGAAAAAGAACGTTTCTTGGTTCCCATTGCCAACCCCGAAACCTTGGAAGGACTGATGAGCCTGGCATTGGTGTTGCGCGATGAGAAGATAAACGATAATCTGGTAGCACTGAGTGTTATCAATGACAGTAATGATTCGGTAAAGCAGGAAATGCGCAGTAAACGTAATTTGGAAAAAGCTGCGCAGATTGCTGCATCTACCAATGTACAGTTGAAGACGGTCAGCCGTTTTGATTTGAACATTACAACCGGTATCCTGCATACAGCCAAGGAATACGAGGCTACGGGCATCATCGTGGGGCTACATTATAAGGCGAGTATTGTGGATTCGTTTTTCGGCAATCTGACTGAGAACCTGTTGAAGAATACTTATCTGCAGGTAATGGTGGTGCGCTTCCTGATGCCGGTCAATACATTGCGCCGCATTATTGTGGCAGTTCCCCCGAAAGCCGAGTTCGAGCACGGGTTTACCAAGTGGATAACTTATATGTGCCGGCTGAGCAGCCAGTTAGGGTGCCGGGTGCAGTTTTATGCTTCTTCGCGGACATTGGGGTATATCAGTGGCTTTATCCAAAAGAAATACAAGGATACGCGTGCCGTCTATTCGGAGCTGGAAGAGTGGGACGACTTGCTGTTGCTGACCGGACAGGTTAACTATGATCATTTGCTGGTCATCGTGAGTGCACGGCGTGGCTCGATATCGTATGATTCTTCGTTCGAGAAACTTCCGATGCAAGTTTCGAAGTATTTCAATAACAACAGCATCATGTTGCTTTATCCCGAGCAGAAGGGTGACCCGAATGAGAGTCTTTCTTTCTCTGACCCGCGTGGATGGGCGGAAACGCAGTATTATGATAAAGTAGGAAACTGGATTTATAAATGGTTCAAGAAAAATTCATGAGCATGACAGGCAAAGAGTGGCAGCAACGTACGGAATTACTGTTGGGCAAGGACAAGACAGAACGCCTGCACCGGGCGCATGTATTGGTAGTAGGATTGGGAGGAGTAGGAGCGTATGCCGCCGAGATGTTGTGCCGGGCAGGAGTGGGACAACTGACCTTGGTGGATGCCGACACGGTGCAGCCATCCAATATCAACCGTCAGCTTCCGGCACTGCATTCTACATTGGGACA
The DNA here is from genome assembly GCF_002159755.1 of Bacteroides sp. An269. NCBI lineage: Bacteria > Pseudomonadati > Bacteroidota > Bacteroidia > Bacteroidales > Bacteroidaceae > Bacteroides > Bacteroides sp. An269. The sequence continues at coordinate 34,753 of NZ_NFJG01000003.1, read as the reverse complement.
GACTAAGGCAGAAGTTCTTGCGGCACGTTTCCGCGACATCAATCCCGATATACAGCTGAAGGTATTACCCGTGTATCTGAAAGACGAGGCGATACCCGCACTGCTGGATAGTGCGCGGTTCGATTTCATCGTAGATGCCATCGATACCGTTGCCCCTAAGTGTTATTTGATTTATCATGCTTTACAGCGTGGGCTGAAAATAGTAAGCAGCATGGGGGCAGGTGCCAAGAAAGACATAACCCAGATACGTTTTGCCGACTTATGGGAAACCTATCATTGCGGGTTGAGCAAAGCGGTGCGCAAGCGGTTGCAGAAGATGGGGATGAAGCGGAAATTGCCTGTTGTGTTCAGTACCGAACAGGCAGACCCGGAAGCTGTGATGCTGGTAGATGGCGAGCAGAACAAGAAGTCTACCGCTGGTACCGTCAGCTATATGCCGGCAGTGTTCGGCTGCTATCTGGCAGAATATGTCATACGTAAATTATAATAAGTAATGTACAAATTAATTGATATGACGGAGAAACGCAGATATTCGCGGATTTACGCAGATTGAATTAATAATTAAATTATTATCCGCGTTGATCCGTGTTTCAAAACAGACTCGTTAATACAAACTAATTAAGATTAGTTATTTAATTCGGAAATTATGATTCAACTGGAAGGAATAACGAAAAGTTTTGGTTCGCTGCAAGTATTGAAAGGAATCGACTTGACAATAAATAAGGGAGAAGTGGTCAGTATCGTGGGACCGAGTGGTGCTGGAAAGACTACGTTGTTGCAGATAATGGGCACCTTGGACAAGCCTGACGCCGGACGGATTGTACTGAATGGTGTAGAGGTGAACCGTCTTAAAGATAAAGGGTTGGCGGCGTTCCGCAACAAGGAAATAGGTTTTGTGTTTCAGTTTCATCAATTGCTTCCCGAGTTTACGGCAGAAGAGAATGTGATGATTCCACTTTTGATACAGGGCGTGTCAGGAAAGTCTGCCCGTAGAGAAGCGGAGGAGATGCTTTCATTTTTGGGGTTGGGAGAACGCGCTTTGCATAAGCCTGCCCAGTTATCGGGCGGCGAGAAGCAACGGGTAGCTGTGGCGCGTGCCTTGATAAACCATCCTTCTGTAGTCTTGGCCGATGAGCCTTCGGGCAGTCTGGACACGCAGAACAAGGAAGAATTGCATCGTCTCTTTTTCGAACTTCGTGACAAGCTGGGGCAGACGTTCGTTATCGTGACTCACGATGAGGCACTTGCCTCGCAAACAGACCGGACCATTCATCTGGTGGATGGAAAAATCAGTGGAGAAAGTGCTAATCCATTCCGATAAACACTTTCTCCGCCCGAAATCGAACGATTGATACAAGCAGCTGAACATCTTTGATTTATTTGAATATCCGCCAGTTCCTTTTGGGGATACCGAGTGCACTGCGCAGCGCAGCTATGTCCGTCCGCATGTGCATATATGTGTATCCTGCATCCAATATAGTTGCATCACAACGGGCTATGACAATTGCTTTTGTTTATCTATGGCATCGAAAATATGGACTTGTATGATATATTATTTTTTTGATTCCGTTATTTGCTTATTTGCAGCTACATACGGGGTAAAACAGAATGCTGTTAATAGATTTTCAAACCAACCGTTTCCAAATCCATTGCTGTATGGAAAGGATTGCGTACCTTTGCAGCATACAGGTACTAGTTGGCTAGGTTCTGAATAGTTTTTGTAGGCGCCAACCAAAGCTATCTGAAGCCTAGTACCTTGTCAACTCGTCACCTTGTCAACTTTCAAATGTTGAATCTACCAGTTAATCGGTGTCTTCCCATGCTGGATGAGGTATTCGTTGGTACGGCTGAAGTGTTTGTTGCCGAAAAAGCCGTGATAGGCAGATAGGGGAGAGGGGTGGACAGAAGTAAGGACGAGATGTTTGTTCCGGTCGATAAAGGCACCTTTCTTCTGTGCATACGACCCCCATAAGATAAAGACCAGGTGCTCGCGGTTTTCCGCCAAGGCACGGATGGCTGCATCGGTAAATTCCTCCCAACCCTTTTTCTGGTGCGAACCTGCCTGATGTGCACGTACCGTAAGTGTGGCGTTGAGCAGCAGCACGCCTTGCTGTGCCCAGCGGGTCAGGTTGCCGCTTGCAGGTATAGGGCTTCCCAAATCATCGTGTATTTCTTTGAAAATGTTTTGTAGTGAAGGAGGAAACGGCACGCCGTCATTGACGGAGAAGCATAGTCCGTGTGCCTGTCCGGGTCCGTGATAAGGGTCTTGTCCGATGATGACTACTTTTACTTTATCGTAAGGGCAAAGGTTGAACGCGTTGAATATCAGCTTGCCCGGCGGATAAACGGTTGTGTTGTGGTATTCTTGCCTGACGAAGTCGGTCAGACGGATAAAATAGTCTTTTTCAAATTCGGGAGCCAAAATTTGCTTCCACGATTCTTCTATCTGTACATTCATGAGTTCTTTTTTTAGGTGACTAGGTGGCTAGGTACTAGGTGACTAGGGACTAGGTTTTAGATAGATTTACTAAGGTATTCAAAACCTGGTCACCTAGTCCCTGATTAAATTATATCAACTGCATTCCCCAATCGGCACATTCTTTCCGCATGTCTTCGGGCCAGATGCTTGCCTGTATTTCTCCGATATGTGCTTTTTTCAAGTAGAGCATACATAGGCGTGACTGTCCGATTCCACCACCGATGCTGAGGGGCAGCGAACCTTCGAGCAGCCGTTTGTGGAAATAAAGCCTGGTACGTTCTTCTTTGCCTGTCAGTTCCAGTTGTTTCAGCATGGCGGCTTTGTCTACGCGTATACCCATGGAAGAGAGCTCAATGGCGCGGCCTAATACCTCGTTCCATACCAGCAGGTCACCGTTCAGTCCCGGAAGTCCGGTTTTGGGGTCGATGGTTGTATAGTCATCATAATCCGGGGCACGGAGGTCATGAGGCTTTCCGTCACTTAGTTTGCCTCCGATTCCTATGATGAAAACAGAGCCTAACCGTTCGGTAATCAGGTTCTCACGTTCTTTGGGAGTCTTGTTCGGGTACATGTCCAGCAGGTCTTGTGCATGGATGAAGTGGATATCATGGGCAAGAAAGGGGGTAATCTGCGGATATGCTTCGCAAATCATGAATTCAGTGCGGCGCATGGCGGCATAAATGCGTGTCACGATGCTTTTCAGAAATTCTACGGTGCGTTGTTCGGGCGTGATGACCCGTTCCCAGTCCCATTGGTCGACGTAAAGCGAGTGCAGGTTGCCCAGTTCTTCGTCGGCACGGATGGCATTCATGTCTGTGTAGATGCCATATCCCGGCTCGATGTGATAGTCGGCAAGGGTCACTCTTTTCCATTTGGCAAGCGAGTGTACCACTTCGGCCTGTTGGTCGGCAAGGTCTTTGATGGGGAATGTGACGGGACGTTCCACACCGTTCAGGTCATCGTTGATTCCCATACCTTTTAAGACGAACAGGGGAGCTGTCACCCTTCGCAGGCGTAGTTCGGAGGATAGGTTTTGCTGGAAGAAATCCTTGATTTGTTTGATGCCAAGCTCTGTCTGTTTCATGTCGAGCAGGGGTTTGTAGTTTGCTGGTTTTATCAGATAGCTCATAATTTTTGCGTGATTAATTATTTGTAAAGTTATGCAAAGGTATAAATGTTTTGTAAAATTGCAATGCTTTTATTGATAATATTGTCATAATGTAAATGGATTATTTTTGTTTATGGGAAAAATGACATGCTTTTATTCCTTGTTTTCATAGGCTCATACGAATTTTTTATCCGAATCATTAGGATAGAATGAAGAATAATTGTATTTTTGTGCCGCAATTAAAAAAACAATGCACCCGTAGTTCAATGGATAGAATATCGGATTCCGGTTCCGACGATTGGGGTTCGACTCCCCACGGGTGTACTACTGCCAAGTCATAAACGGATAAAAGCCCACTAAAGTAACCGCTTTAGTGGGCTTTTTGTGTTTTTTGCTCTTGCTATCCCGAAAATCCGTACACTTTTTTTGGGTGACATAATCGGTGACTTCCGCTTTCTTTGTTTCTTTTTATGATTCGCGATATTTGTGCCCTTGGTGCCGGCGGGATGTTTTTCATGCTGTTATCGGTTATGAAAATGTGATAAAACCATGCAGGATGAGGGGGAGTTTCACTTTTTCTCCTTATCTTTGTGCATTACCAAGGAAAAAGAATATGTTTATGAACATACGGATTTTATGTTGTTGTATGCTGGTGGCATGGGGATTTGCATCGTGTGTGTCTGTGCAGACCCTTTCGTTCGACCAGCTATGTCCGGCAGAAGTTAGCTTGCCGGGACAGGTTGAATCGGTTGCAGTAGTCAATAATATGCCTTCGATACCGCAGGCAAAGAGTAGTGTGGCTACACTGGGCAGCTTAAACGGTGACGGAAAGCAGACGGCGGAAGCATTTGCCGCTGCATTGGCCGATTCCAGATATTTCAATCAGGTGATAATATGCGATTCGGCACTGAATGACAAGGCTGCTTCGGATAATGCCGAAATCCGTCCGTTGTCGAAGGAGGAAGTGGGCAGATTGACCCGGGAACTGGGTGTGGACATGCTTTTTTCATTAGACCGTGTGTTTGTGCAGAACGTTAAGCGGGAAGTGATGTATCCGGGACTGATTGAGCCTTGGCCTGTTGTGCTGACACAGGTCACTCCGATATTGAGCATTTATTCGCCGGTGCGCGAACGGCCGCTCCGTGTGGTGGCTCCGGTAGACAGTCTGGACTGGGATCTGGACCAGATGCCTTCCGATAAAGTCTTGCTGAAATATGTGGCAGATTTCTCGGCACACTTGCTGGCACGTCAGGTTGCACCTTATTGGGAGCGTACCGACCGGGTTTATTTTGCCGGAGGGTGTGTCGAAATGCGCGATGCGGCGGTATGTGTCAATGAAGGTGACTGGGAAGGAGCCAAAGCGTTGTGGCATTCGCTTTACGGGAAGCGCAAATCGGGTAAAGTGAAAGGGCGTGCTGCTATCAATTTGGCTTTAGCCTCTGAAATGTTGGGTAAGCTGGATGAAGCAAGGAAATGGCTGGATGATGCAAAGAAGTATGTCGGATCCGGCTCGGAAGAGGAGCAGGTATGGAAGTTCTCGGCTCTGCAACTGGAGAAACGGATGCGGCAGTTCCCTCATCTGAATATCCAAATGGGGCGTTTTGGAAACAATTTGTCGGAATAAAATTGTTGTTATTGAATTTTTTTGTACATTTGGTCAAGATAATAACGTAGATATGATGGATATTAGTGAACAGTCGCATAAGGCTATTGCTTCGGCTCTGAAAGAAGCTATCGGGAGATATCGTGGTAACGGCGAGGAATCGGTGCTGACAGACATACATTTGCATCCGGGACAGGAGAATGGAGAGTTGGTGATTTATGACGATGATGATGAAGTGCTGGCACGTACGGTCATTGCCGAATGGGTGAATTATGAAGGAGACGATTTCTATACGGAAATAGAACCTCTGCTTCGTGCTGAAGTGACGGCATTGAAGGAACAGGGATTGCTGGACAAGCTTTCGCTGATGAAGCCGTATTCGTTTGTGCTGGTGGATGACGAGAAGGAGACTGTAGCAGACCTGTTGCTGATGGATGACAATGAAACCTTGTTCTTAAACGATGAATTGCTGAAAGGACTGGATGAGGAACTGGACGCATTTTTGAAAGACTTGTTGGAAAAATAAGGTGTGGATGAAGTACGTTGTTCTTCATTGGCTTACGCCGAACGTTGTTTCTTAATTTTTCATTCTTCATTACTAAAAGGCTTATGGGAGAGCGCATTTCATTTCGCAGAAACGAGCGGTTGCGCACGGTCAATCCACATTGGCGTGGCAATCCTACAGCAGGGGGAAAGTTTTTTAACCGCCAGCACCGTTGGCGGCCGGGGATGGGGAGTGTATTGAAATGGCGCCTGTCTCCCAATCCGCAACGGAAAGAAAAACGCACCATCAAATGGGATCCGAAAGTGCATTTCCTTCGTTCGCTGGACGCCGTAGTGGGCAATTCGTTGATTTGGCTGGGACATAATTCTTTCTTTCTCCAGTTGGGGGGCAAGCGGTTTATGATAGACCCGGTGTATGGAAGCATTCCTTTCGTGAAACGCCGGAGTCCGTTTCCCGCCAATGTATCTGTTTTTAAGGACATCGACTATTTGCTTATCAGCCACGACCATTTCGACCATTTGGACAAGCCGAGTGTGGCACGCCTGTTTGCCGATAATCCGCAGATGAAGTTGTTTTGCGGCATTAATACAGGTACGTTGATTCAGAGTTGGTTCCCGGCAATGGAAGTGATAGAAGCTGCCTGGTATCAGCAATATGAGGCAGACGGGGTGCGGCTCACTTTCCTGCCTGCCCAGCATTGGAGCAAACGGGGCGTGAATGATGGGGGAATGAGGCTTTGGGGGTCTTTTATGATAGAAGCGGGCGGAATTACTATTTACAACAGTGGAGATACCGGTTATGCGCAACATTTTCAAGAATTGCCCGACATGTTTCCGCATATCGATTATTGCATGATCGGCATCGGTGCCTACAAGCCTCGCTGGTTTATGAAACCGAACCACATTTCTCCGTACGATGCATTGACGGCTTCTGCCGAGATGCATGCCTGCATGACTATCCCGATGCATTACGGTACGTTCGACCTCTCGGACGAACCTTTGTTTGACCCTCCCCATGTGTTTAAGTCGGAAGCAAAGAAGCGTAACATGCCCGTCATTGTTCCCGAACTGGGGGAGATTGTCAAGCTGAAGCCTTTGCGGTAAATCTATGTATTAAGCAAGTGTGCAAAATGAAATAATATTATCAGAAACACAGATTTTCGCAGATTCTTTTGATTTACTATTTTTCGATTTACGAAGTACGATTTAATGCTCAAATAGTAGATAGTAAATTGTCAAATCGTAAAATTAAATATAGCTTCGTCTGGTGTAAGATTAATAATCTTCCGCTTGTAAGATTAATAATCTTGCAGCTTGAAGATTAATAATCTTACACCAGATGAACTTATATGTTTATTTCCGGCGGAAAAATTATAAGTTTTCTTCCATATCTCCGAAAAAATGTGCGACTAAATTGCTGAACGGATTAAATCCTTTCTTACCAAATCGGGGAAACAATGCTGTCTTCCCGATGGATGGTGATGGTACGTTGTTGGGTTGAATCTGCGTGGATGCTGGTTACATCTCCACGAGTCGTGAAATATACGTAGTTTCCTCTGTCCCGGAAACGGTATACTTTTACTCCGTCGTGCTGGAACAGGTAATCTATCGTATAGGTATCGTTGTTGCTTGGCTTTTCGTATCGCAGAGGGACATTCAGGTTGCAGGAAATCATTAACGTGCTGCATACGAGCAGGCAGAATTGGAAGCGTTTTTTCATATCGGTAAGGTTGAAGAGTTAAGAATGAAGAAGAGAAACTTATCAGTTAACCTTATTCTCATTCTTAACTCTTCATTCTAAAAAAGTTATTTCTTCAGTGCGGCGATGCTTTCTTTCAGTGCGGCAATCTTCGTTTCAGCATCTGCCTGCTTCTTGCGCTCCATTTCAATCACATTGGCAGGCGCTTTGCTTACGAACTTCTCGTTGCCTAACTTTTTCAGCACGCTCTGCAGGAATCCTTCCTGGTATTTCAGGTCGGCTTCCAGCTTTTTCAATTCTTCTTCTACATTGATGAGGTTGCCCAATGGCACAGCATATTCGGTAGTACCTACCATGAAGGCCGCTGCGCCTTCTGCTTTTGCTTCTACCGTATGGATATCGGACAGGTTTCCCATCTTTGCCAGGATAGAATTGAATGCGGATACCGGATTTGCTCCAACCACTTCCAAAGCCAGGGTTTCTTTCTGTGCAATGTTCTTTTGCAAGCGGATGGTGCGGATGCCTCCGATGACTTCTTTTACCTTTTCGAAATCGTTTACCAAAGCTTCGTTGAACCCTTCCGCTTTGTCCAGCTGTTGCGTCATGATGCTTTCGCCGGGCTGGCGGTCGTAGATGTGTTGCCACAATTCTTCGGTGATGAACGGCATGAACGGATGCAACTGCATGAGCAAGGCTTCGAAGAACTTCAGGGTCTGTTCGTAGGTGGTGCGGTCGATGGGTTGTCCGTATGCGGGCTTCACCATTTCGAGGTACCAGCTTGAGAATTCGTCCCAGAAGAGTTTGTAAACTGCCATCAGCGCTTCGCTCAGGCGGTATTTGCCGAATAAGTCTGTCACTTCAAGGGTGGTTTTTGCCAGCATTGCCTTGAACCATTCCGTGGCGATGCGGGCATATTCGGGCTGTTCGATGTCGGCCACGTTCCATCCTTTCACCAGACGGAAGGCGTTCCATATCTTGTTGTTGAAATTACGTCCTTGTTCGCAAAGCGCATCGTCGAACAGGATATCGTTTCCGGCGGGAGCCGAAAGCATCATGCCCATGCGCACGCCGTCGGCACCGTATTTGTCAATCAGTTCCAGCGGGTCGGGCGAGTTGCCCAGTGACTTCGACATCTTGCGTCCGATTTTGTCACGCACGATGCCGGTAAAGTACACGTTGCGGAACGGCATGTCGTGTTTGTATTCATAACCTGCCATAATCATACGTGCCACCCAGAAGAAGATGATGTCCGGTCCGGTCACCAAGTCGCTCGTCGGGTAGTAGTAGTTGATTTCCTCATTGTCCGGGTCGAGGATGCCATTGAACAGCGAGATGGGCCAAAGCCATGAAGAGAACCACGTATCGAGGCAGTCTTCGTCCTGACGGAGGTCTTCCGCTTTCATATTGGGGTTGCCGGTCTTCTGCTTGGCGAGTTCGAGAGCCTCTTCGGGTGTTTCGGCTACTACATATCCTCCCTGCGGCAGATAGTATGCTGGGATGCGGTGTCCCCACCAAAGCTGACGGCTGATGCACCAGTCCTTGATGTTCTCCAGCCAGTTGCGGTACGTATTCTTGTACTTGGCAGGATAGAATTTCAGTTCATCGTTCATTACCGGAGGCAATGCCATATCGGCAAAGTGCTGCATCTTGAGGAACCATTGCATCGAGAGCTTCGGCTCGATAGGCACGTTGGTGCGTTCCGAAAAGCCTACCTTGTTGGTATAGGCTTCCACTTTCTCCATCAGTCCGGCTTCTTCCAGATCCTTTTCGATTTGCTTGCGCACCTCGAAGCGGTCCATGCCTACATAAAGTCCGGCGGCTTCGCTGATGGTTCCGTTGTCGTTGAAGATATCGATGCTTTGCAAGTTGTGCTTTTCGCCCAGCATGTAGTCGTTCACGTCGTGTGCCGGCGTAACCTTCAAGCAGCCTGTACCGAATTCGATATCCACATAATCATCTTCGATAACCGGAATCACACGGTTCACCAGCGGAACAATCACTTTCTTGCCTTTCAGCCATTGGTTCTTCGGGTCGTTGGGGTTGATACACATCGCCGTATCACCCATGATGGTTTCGGGACGGGTGGTGGCTACTACGGCATAGCGTCCTTCGGAATCTCCTTCTACCTTATAGCGGAGATAATAGAGCTTGCTATGTTCTTCCTTATAGATAACTTCTTCGTCAGAAAGTGCGGTCAGGGCTTTCGGGTCCCAGTTCACCATTCGCACACCGCGATAGATAAGTCCTTTATTGTATAAGTCTACAAAGACACGGATGACGCTCTTGCTGCGCGTTTCGTCCATGGTGAATGCCGTGCGGTCCCAGTCGCACGATGCGCCCAGCTTGCGTAATTGCTTCAGGATGATGCCTCCGTGTTCGTCTGTCCACGCCCATGCGTGTTTCAGGAATTCATCGCGTGTCAGGTCGGTTTTCTTAATGCCTTCTTGTGCCAGCTTGTTTACTACTTTTGCTTCGGTGGCAATCGAGGCATGGTCGGTTCCCGGCACCCAGCAGGCATTCTTGCCGGTCATGCGTGCGCGGCGCACCAGGATGTCCTGAATGGTATTGTTAAGCATGTGTCCCATGTGGAGCACGCCGGTCACGTTGGGCGGCGGGATGACGATGGTGTACGGCTCACGTCCGTCGGGTTTCGAACTGAATAGTTTGTTGTCCAGCCAATACTGGTACCATTTCCCCTCCACATCTGCGGGATTGTACTTACTTGCTAATTCCATCTTATTTTATTCGTTTTTAATGTTTACCTTATTCTGCTTCAGCGTGCAAAGGTAATAAATTCTTTGGAATATGCATATAAAATCAGCAGAATCAAATGGCGTGACATGATGTGCCGAGGCAAGCGGATGAAGCTATGGGGCTGTACGGGAAGGAATGCCGGTTTGTATTAAAGGTTTTATCGGGTTGAGCGTATAGTTTTATCGGGTGAGAACGGTAGTTTTAGCCTGTTGAAACCGGTCTGAAACTAAGCCGCTCCGCCAGATGCATCTGCACGCATCTGGCGGAGCGGCTTAGTATTTGTTTGCAGGAGTAAAGAACTGGGAATGTGTTATCTCAGTTCGTCCGACGTGTAGCCTTTCGGGAGCGGTCGGCAATTGTACCCGGATGCCATGATTTCTCCGTATGCGCCTGCAGAGCGGATGGCAAGAAAATCGCCACGATGTGTGCGGTTCAGGTCGATGGCTTTTCCAAAGACATCGGACGATTCGCAAATAGGCCCTACTACATCGTAGGTTTCCACCGGTTCTTCGGAAGAAATGTTTTCTATCTTGTGGTATGCCTGGTAAAGGGCAGGACGGATGAGGTCGGTCATGCCTGCATCGACAATGGCGAATTGCTTGTTGGTGCCTTGTTTCACGTATATGACGCGTGTGATGAGGCTTCCGCATTGTCCTACTACAGAACGGCCCAGCTCGAAGTGTAAAGTCTGTTGCGGGCGAAGCTTCAGGTGCTTGTGGTAGGTAGCAAAGTATTCGGCAAAGTCGGGGATGGATTGCCGGTTGGGATGCGCGTAATCGATGCCCAGCCCTCCTCCTACGTTGATATGTTCCACGATGATTTGGCGTGCGTAGAGTTTTTCCTGCAATTCGTTGACACGGTTGCACAGGGCGATGAAGTCTCCCATATCCAGGATTTGCGAACCGATGTGGAAGTGCAGGCCGACGAACTTCACGTGGTTCATTTCGAGTGCCCGGTCGATAACCTTATCCATATCCTGCATGCTGATGCCGAACTTGTTTTCGGCAAGGCCTGTGGTGATATTGGCATGTGTATGTGCTCCTACATCGGGATTGATGCGGAAAGCTACGCGTGCTATCTTGTTCTTGCCGGTAGCCAGCTGGTTGATGACTTCCAGTTCGGGAACAGACTCTACGTTGAAGCAAAAGATGTCGTGGTCGAGTGCAAGGTTGATTTCCTTGTCGGTCTTGCCCACTCCGGCAAATACGATCTTGCTTGCGGGAAACCCTGCTTGGATAGCCGCTTCTATCTCCCAGCCGCTTACGCAATCCACTCCCAGTCCGCTCTCGCGGATGATGCCTAAGATTTTAGGATTGGCGTTTGCCTTGATGGCATAGTGCACACAGAATTTGTTGTACTTTCCGGCTTCGGTGCGGATAACGTTCAATGTCTCGCGCAACAGGTCGGCGTTGTAATAATAAAAAGGAGTTTCTACGTTTTGGAATCTCTCTACAGGAAAAATACCTTTCATAATCGATTTGTATTAAGTATTATAAAAAAAGCGGACGATGCGGTTTGTGTTACAACCGTACCATCCGCTTTTCGTGTTATATAAAAGTTATGAAGAAGATTTCATTACTTGCCGGCATTGAACAGCACGTCGCTCAAGGATTGCAAGGCTTTCTTCTTGTCGCATTCCCGAATCAGGAACGAGATGTTATAGTTGCTGCCTCCGAATGAAATCATACGTACCGGAATGTCACGCATCGCATCGAGCGCTTTGGCTTCGAAGCCCACGTTTTCCCATTCCAGGTCGCCCACAACGCATACGATGCACATGTCGTGGTCAACGGTAACGGTGCCGTATTTCTTCAAGTCATTGACAATTTCATTTAAATGTTTGGTATTGTCTATCGACATCGATACGCCTACTTCCGAGGTGCAGACCATATCAATGGCGGTCTGGTAGCTTTCGAATATTTCGAATACTTTCCGCAAGAACCCGTAAGCCAGCAGCATACGGCTCGACTTGATTTTAATGGCTGTTATGTTGTCTTTGGCAGCTACGGCTTTGATTTTCCCCTTTTCGGTATCATTTGAAATCAAGGTACCGGGGGCGCTTGGTTCCATCGTATTCAGCAGGCGCACCGGAATATTGGCATATTTGGCAGGCTGGATGCAGGTAGGGTGCAGGATTTTAGCACCGAAGTATGCCAGTTCTGCGGCTTCTTCGAAATGCAGCTGGCGTACGGGCGATGTTTTGTCAACCACACGCGGGTCATTGTCGTGCATGCCGTCGATGTCGGTCCATATCTGGATTTCAGAAGCGTTGATAGCGGCTCCGATGAGGGATGCGGTATAGTCGCTTCCGCCCCGTTGCAGATTGTCGATTTCACCGTATGCGTTGCGGCAGATGAATCCTTGGGTGATGTAGATGTCTTGTCCCTGATGTGCTTCCAGCTGTGCGGCAAGTTTCTCGCGGATATAATTCAAGTCAGGTTCACTGTTTTTGTCCGTGCGCATGAATTCCAGTGCAGGAATCAAATAGGCTTTTACGCCTTGTTCGCACAGGTAGTTGGTAACCATGTTGGTAGAGATGATTTCTCCTTGTGCCAAGATTACCTTTTCTTCGAACAACGTAAAAATATCTTTTGTAAACGACCGGATGTAATCGAATACCGATTTTACAAATTCCAGTGTCTTCTGTTTGTACTCCTCTGTAGAATAAAGTTCATCAATGTGTTGTTTGTATTTGCTTTCCAACCTGTTGATGATTTCATTCGCACCTTCTGGGTTTTTCTTGTACAGATAATCTGAAATTTCGACCAAGGTATTGGTTGTACCCGACATGGCAGACAGGACTACGATTTTCTGTTCGCCGTCGGTAATCAATTTGGCAACGTCTTTCATTCTCTGTGCCGAGCCTACCGACGTTCCTCCAAACTTTAAAACTTTCATTTTCAGTTTCGAATTTTTAATTGTTCAGTTTAAATACTATTTCTTTTCTGTGCGCAAAGATACGAATATTTCACGGTCTTTTTATGATTTGCCGCTAAAATCTTGGTCTCTTTGTTTTTTTTAGGATTCGCCAATGCGTTGCAAATGATGCTGTTCGCAACGGTAAACGATTCCCGGATATTCGGAGAGTAGGTGAAGGTTATGGGTAGTCATAATGATAGCCGAGCCTTGATTGCATATTTCCTTCAGCAGTTCCACGATGTTTCGTCCGGTTTCCACATCCAGATTTCCTGTCGGTTCATCGGCGAGGATAATATCTGGACTGTTCAGTATGGCGCGCGCTATCACGATGCGTTGCTGTTCGCCTCCAGACAGTTCGTTGGGCATCTTATAGCCTTTGTTTTCCATGCCTACCCGTTCGAGTACTTCCGCAATACGGTTTTCGATGGCTTGCCGTTGTCTCCATCCGGTGGCACGCAATACAAATTCCAGGTTGTCGTGTACGGTCCGGTCGATAAGTAGCTGGAAGTCTTGGAACACGATACCCAGTTTACGCCGCAATTCGGAAATATTCTTTTGCTTCAGTTTTTTCATATCATAGCCCAATACGGTGGCTTCTCCTTTCGCAATGTCCAGTTCTCCGTAAATTGTTTTCAGGAGAGTAGATTTTCCGCTTCCCACTTTGCCGATGATGTAGACGAACTCTCCTTTATGCAGTTCGAAGTCCACATCATGCAGGACGCAGAGAGCCTGTTGGTCGATTTCCACTCCTTTGTATCGGATTAGCGGTGTTTCGTCCATAAGTCATCAATGTTTTTTCCAGGTTGCGCTATGACGTTCTTTCAATTCCCGTGCCAGGTCTTCGATGCGGTATCCTTTTGAGGTGAGTAGTACAATCAGGTGATACAGCAGGTCGGCTCCTTCGTAAATCAGACGTTCATCAGTACCGTTACAAGCCTCGATAATGGTTTCTACAGCTTCTTCGCCTACTTTTTGTGCCATCTTATTGACTCCGGAGCGGAACAGACTGGTAGTATACGAGTGTTCGGGCATTTCTTTGTGGCGCTTGTCGATGAAGTCTTGCAATTCTTTCAAGAACATGATGTCTTGCTCGTTTTTTTCTCCCCAGCAGGTGTCGGTGCCCGTATGGCATACAGGACCGGTCGGGTGTGCCTGAATGAGCAAGGTATCATTGTCGCAATCGCTCTTTATGGAAACTACTTCCAGAAAGTTCCCGCTGGTTTCGCCTTTCGTCCATAAGCGTTGTTTGGTACGGCTATAGAACGTGACTTTGCCTGTTGTCAAGGTCTTTTCGTAGGCTTCTTTGTTCATGAATCCAAGCATAAGCACTTTTTGGGTATAGCTGTCTTGGATAATGGCAGGGACTAATCCGTCCATTTTATCAAAGTCGGGTTGCATAGTTTTTTCATTTTAAGGGTTATGAGATATATAATCAGTTAAATTCTTACGTTAATGCCTTCCGTATGGAGGTATGCTTTCAGTTCGGGTATGGGTATTTCGCCGAAATGGAATACACTTGCCGCCAGTGCCGCATCGGCTTTCCCTTGCGTGAACGCGTCTTTGAAATGCTGTTTGTTCCCGGCTCCTCCCGAAGCGATGACCGGAATGGTTAATGTGTCACTCAGTATTGCCAGTGCCTTGTTTGCGTATCCGTTTTTCACTCCGTCGTGGTCCATGCTGGTGAAAAGTATCTCTCCGGCTCCCCGTTCGTTGGCTTCATGTGCCCAATTGAACAAGTCCTTTTCGGTTTCCACCCGTCCTCCGTTCAGATAACATTTCCATCCTTTTTCCGTTTGGCGGGCATCAATGGCAACCACACATACTTGAGAACCGAAATGTTGGGCTATGTCATCAATGAGTTGGGGATTCCGGATAGCGGCAGAATTGACCGATACTTTATCGGCACCGGCATTCAGCAGGCGCTCCACATCGCTTAGCTCGTGAATGCCTCCGCCTACGGTAAACGGGATATTGATGCAGGCAGCTATGCGTTTCACTAAGTCGGTAAACGTTTTCCGTCCTTCGTGGCTGGCTGTAATGTCCAGGTAGACCAGTTCATCGGCTCCTTGTTCGCTGTAGAGTTGTCCCAGTTCCACGGGGTCGCCTGCTTCGCGCAAGTTGATGAAGTTGGTTCCTTTTACGGTTTGTCCGTTCTTTATATCCAGACAGGGTATGATTCGTTTTGCTAACATGCGCTCTACTCCTTATTATATTATATAGTGGCTAAGTTCTTTTAGTGAAATCCGTCCTTCGTAAATGGCTTTCCCGAATACAACGGCTGGGATGCCTGCTTCATCCAGTTTCAGGATATCATCCATACAGCTGATGCCTCCGCTGGCTATCAGGTAAAGTCCCGGACAGGCTTTCAGTATGTCTTGATAGAGCGGGAGGGAAGGACCGTCCAGCATTCCGTCATGGCTGATGTCGGTACACAATACCTTGGTGATTCCTTTTTGTGTGTATTGCTCTAAGAAGGGCATCAGTTCCATCGGGCTTTCTTCTTTCCAGCCGTTGATGGCGATTTTGCGGTCTTTCACATCCGCTCCCAGAATGATTTTCTCGTTCCCGTAGGTTTGCAGCCATTCACAGAACCATTCGGGGTGTTTCACGGCTACACTGCCCAGTGTGACCATTTCGGCACCGCTCTCGAATGCGATTTCGATATCGCCCGATGTCTTGATTCCTCCGCCGAAATCGATGATGAGCGAGGTATGAGTGGCAATCTGTTCCAACGTACGGTAATTCACGATATGGTGGGATGCGGCTCCGTCTAAGTCGACCACATGTAACCTGCGGATGCCGTATGCTTCGAACTCTTTGGCTACTTCCAGCGGATTCTCGTTGTAGACCTTCTTCGAATTGTAATTGCCTTGCGAGAGACGGACACATTTTCCATCAATGATGTCGATGGCTGGGATTAGTTCTATCATGTCAGTATGCTATGTTTAAAAAGTTCTGTAATATACGTTCTCCGGTTTTCCCGCTCTTTTCGGGATGAAACTGGGTGGCATAGAAGTTGTCTTTGTGCAGGGCGGCACTGAAGGGCAGGATATAGTCTGTCCGGGCTGCCGTAAAATCGTTTAGCGGAACGTAATAGCTATGCACGAAATAGACAAATTCTTCTTGTTCGAAACCGTTGAACAATAGCTTGTCTGTGCATTGGATGGTATTCCAACCCATGTGGGGCACTTTGTCTTCGTGGCGGACAGGCTGGAAACGCTTGACATCTACATCGAAAATGCCCAAGCATGGGACATCACCTTCTTCCGAATGCCGGCACATCAATTGCATGCCCAGACAAATGCCTAAAACGGGTTGTTTCAGGTCGGTGATCAGCCGGTCCAGCTGATGCTCCTGAAGGTATTCCATGGTGTTCTTGGCTTCTCCGACGCCCGGAAAGATGACTTTATCCGCTTTTCGGATAAGTTCCTTGTCGGCGGTAATGACCGGCTCTATCCCTAACCGGCGCAAGGCATAGTCTATCGAGAAGATGTTTCCTGCATTGTATTTGATAATCGCTACATTCATGCTTTTTCTCTTGTTTCTTTTTTGTTTTTGCAAAAATAGCGAATTATTGTTGAATTCCTATTATTTGTAGCAGAAAGATGTAGTTTTGTTTGGAATGTGTTGCATTTAGAATAAAACGATACCGGCTTCGAAAGTCCCTTTGTGGTCTAAGGTGTGTCCCTTGCTATACGGGCGTGTCCAGGCATAGCCACCCGAGGCGAAGATGCCCAGTCTTTTCGTTATGCGGAACTCCAGATTCAGGCGTGGTTGAAGGGCATAAGTCCGTGCAGGATATCCTTTGTGTTTGTTATCAAGTGTTTCGATGTGGTAAAATCCAGCATCGGCACTGATTTCCAACAGGCGGCAAAGCGGGAGGTATATACCGGCGCGGTAGAAAGCAGAAGCCGAGAGATCGTGGTCAAGATCGAAGTACCATGCACCTCCGCCCAGTTCGGTGTAAGTGAACCGGTTCTTGAAGCGCACCGCCACGTTTGCTTTATTCAAGTTCCCGCTCGAAACTATCAGCTGAATGTGTGTGCGTGGTGAAATATTGATGCACCCTATCTGGTGAGCAAGGCTGTCTGAGCTGAGGTTGAAAAAGCCCAGTTGCAGGCTTTTGTGACCATGGCTGGAGATATTGGCTATTCCCAGCTGTACTCCTTTGTTTTCAGCACTGTAGTTTCCCAGACCTAGTTGCACGCCCTGGTTCGTGACCGCTACATTACCTAACATTGCTAGTTGTACGCCTTGGTTGGCACTGCCCACTACATTCAGTAAAGAGGTGAGTTGCATACCGCGTATGGTGTCTTTACAAGCATTCATCAGTCCTCCCAACATCAGTCCGTTTTGGTCTTGTCCGGTAATATTGGCTATTCCTGCAAGCTGCACTCCCGATGAATTTCCATTGCTCATATTCAGCAACCCGCTGAAAAGAATGCCGCGCGTGTTTCTTGCACTCATATTGCCAATGCCTGACAATGCGAATCCGTTTATCGTTCCTCCGTTTACATTGACTAGGCCGCCCAACACGATGCCGGATGTGTTCCTGCCCGTTACATTGGCAATGCCTGCCAGCTGGAATCCTGCAGCGTCCACCCCTGTGATATTGGTCAGTCCTGTTACCTGAAGACCTTTTGAATGGTGGTAGGTTACGCTGGACAAGGCGTTGATGCCCATACCGTTCAAACATGGGTAGTTACTCAGTAGTCCAAGGTTGAAGTATGTGCGCGAAGGCTGCTTTTTCTGATTTGTAATGTTCAGTGCAAGGTGGATGCCCTTTTTCTGTCCTTTCTGGGTGTGTAGTTGGGCGTTTGCCGGCAGCACTGTGGCCATAAGCAGGCAGGTATATAAAATACCTGCCAATAGCGTGTTTGGTTTCATATAATTTGAATGTTGTCTATCACAGTATACAGTTGCGGAGAAAACCGGGCGTTGAAAAATAAAAACCTCCGTGTGAATCTGCATACTCCGTGATGAGAATAAATGACATACATTGAATCCGTTCTCTTTACTTGACTTCCTGATACAGGAAACGCTTGATACTTTTCTTCGGGGTTTTCTCAAATTCCTCGGGATAGATGCGTACGGCGGCTATCTGCGAGTACGAAGGGAGGGCGGCGTTCAGCATCGTCCGGTTTTCTTCCATTTTTGCTTCAATGTCCTGGTCGGTCATCCCCTGAGCATAGGCAGCTTCAAAGTCAGGATATATCAAGGCTGCCAGCCGGTTGTCGCGTTGTTGGATGACGATGCATTCTGCTACGAACGGAAGGTTGTTCAGTTGTTCCTCGATTTCTTCCGGGTAGATGTTCTGTCCTGACGGACCGAGCAACATGTTCTTGCTCCGTCCCTTAATAAAGAGATTTCCTTCTGCATCGATGATGCCTAAATCGCCCGTGTGTAGCCATCCGTCCTTATCAATTGCCTGGGCGGTAGATTCGGGGTTCTTGTAGTAACCTAACATTACGTTGTCACCCCGCACCAGAATTTCGCCCACCGTATAATGTGGTTCGGGGCTATCGATACGTATTTCCATCCGTGGCGCAGCTTTTCCACATGAGCCTGGGCGGAATCGTTTCCAGTCTTCGTAACTAATGATGGGACCACATTCTGTCATTCCGTAGCCTACGGTGTAGGGGAAATCCAGCCCTTTCAGGAAAGTTTCCACTTCACTGTTGAAAGCGGCGCCGCCTACGATGATTTCGTAGAACTGTCCTCCGAATCCCTTCACCAGTTGTTCACGGATGGCTTCGTTTATCTTTCCGTTGATGATGGGGAGTTTCATGAGCATTTTCATCTTGAGTGTTTCAGTTTTTGGCTGTACACCTTTTTTGATGATTTTCTCGATGATGAGCGGCACGGCAATAACGATGTGGGGCTTCACGTCAGTAAATGCCTGAGCGATGATTTTCGGACTGGGCATACGCGTGAGAAAGAATACGTGGCACCCGGCGCATAACTCGTAAAGAAACTCGAAAGCCAATCCATACATGTGCGCCATAGGAAGCATTGACACTACGCGGTTACCCGGCTGGAGGGGAAGTACTTCGAAGGCGAACTGGGTGTTCGACCAAAGTGAGCGGTAGGGTAGCATAACTCCTTTTGAGAAGCTGGTAGTACCTGATGTGTAGTTGATTACTGCTAGTTCTTCTTCCGTATCGCGACGGTAGGTCACGTGTTCGCGGCGGAAATTGCGGGGATATTTCTTACCGAACAGCTCGTTCAAGTGCTCGCGTGCGTATTCCAGTTGTTTGCTCCGGCATACCAGCAGGGTGAAGTCGGTCATCAGAATGATGCCTTCCAGCCGGGGCATCTCAGCTTCGTTGAGGCTTTCCCATGCCATGTCACCCACAAAGAGCAGACGCGCGTCCGAATGGTTGACGATGTTATGGATATTGTCTGCCTTGAATTCGTGGAGGATAGGTACTGCCACTGCGCCGTAGGTCAGTGTGGCGAGGAATGCCACTCCCCAGTGCGAACTGTTCCTGCCGCAGATGGCCACCTTGTCGCCGGCCTGTATGCCGCTTTCCTTTAGCAGGATATGCAGCTTTTCTATTTTTCGTGCCAGATCCTTATATTGCAGGGTGGCACCTTTGTAATCGGTCAGCGCATCAAGGTCCCAGTTCGTTTTGATGCTCTGCTCTATGAGCGCTAAGAAACTTTTTTCCATAATTAGGGTATATTGGTTGCACAACTCGTGCGATATTGTGCAAATATATCCTTTTATTCTTACCTGTGCAATGATACGGGCGTTTTCTTTGCAAAATATGTGTTTCTCTGCGTCATCGTGACTTCAAGCATGCATTTTGATGAACATAAGTGAGTTGGCCGTTTCACATAAGTAAGTCGGGCGTTTCACATAAGTGAGTCAGTCTTATCACTTATGTTCGTTTAAGGGGGCTTTTGACGATTTGTCCTGAATTTATTTATTCGTGGTGTTCGCTGTAATATTTCATAAATTGCGTGCGCTCGAAAGGATTGATGTCGCCTGCCACTTGTGCGTTGAGTTTGCCTTTGTATTGCGCCAGCGTATCAAAACCTTTGTTGTCCATCCATTGTGACAATTCATCAAGCATGGTAGCGATGAGAGGGGTACCATGACGGTATACAGCCGTACAGACTTCAGCGGCTGCAGCTCCTGCCAAGATTGACTTAGCGAGGCATTTCCCGTTGTGTACGCCTCCTGATATGGCGTAGTCTAGTTGGGGTACGGCAGCGGAAGCTATAGCGGTCCAACGCAGGCGGGAGGCTAGTTCGCCCGGCTGGCTCATCACATCGGTGCTACCGATGGTAAGTCGGTCGATGTCGATGTCGGGCTGGTAGAGCCTGTTGAATAAAACCACGGCATCTGCACCGTTAGCGTAGAGTTGGTCGATAAGAGTTACGGGATTGGTGAAGTTGTTTCCCAGTTTCATGATGACAGGTATTTTCACTTCCTTCTTCACACGGCGTAGAATGTTAAGGTGACGTTGTTCGAAGCTGCCGGGGATGTAGTTCTTTTCGGTCTGTAGAGCGAGAATGTTGATTTCCAAAGCATCGGCGCCTGCCTGCTCCATCAGCACGGCAAAGTTGGTCCACTCCTGATCGCTGTAACAGTTGATGCTGGCTATAACGGGAATGGTGCAATGTTTTTTTGTTTCTTTCAGGAGGCTTATGTGCGCATCAAGCATGTGCGAACGGACGTAGGTGTTCAGATAATCGTCGGCTTCGGGTGAGCCATATCCATGAAGAGTACCAGTCTGGGCATGGATTTGTTCTTCGAATACCGATTTCAGTACAACGGCTGCCGCACCAGCATTTTCCAGTTGTTTGATTTTGTCGGGGGTGTCGGTCAGTCCCGAACTGCTGATGATAACGGGGTTTTTCAGTTTCAGTCCCGCAAATGTGGTTTTCAGGTTTGCCATGGCTTTGTATAATTAGGTTAATGGATTGTTGGCAAGTTGTCAACTTAATAAACTCTTTCTCCGAATATTTTGGTGCCTACCCGCACCAGGGTTGTACCGTTTCGGAGAGCGATTTCATAATCGTGCGACATACCCATCGAGACTTCCTTAAAAGTCGGTTCTTCGGCGAAAAAAGCCTGTTTCCATTCATCGAACAAGTCTTTCAGGGTATGAAACTCGTGTGCTATCTGTTCCTCATCATCGGTGTTGGTCGCCATTCCCATCACACCGGCTATGCGGACGTGGTCCAGTTTTTTCCATTCACCTGCTTCCAGCATTTCCCGGCAAGCCTGGGGGGTGAATCCGTACTTGCTTTCTTCGCGTGCAATATGTATTTCGAGCAGACAGGGGATGACACGGTTATATTTTGCTGCCTGCTTGTTGATTTCCGCCAGCAGCTTATACGAGTCTACGGCTTGTATCAGGGCGATGTAAGGAGCGATATATTTCACCTTGTTGGTTTGCAGGTGCCCGATGAAATGCCATTCGATGTCATTGGGCAGTGTTTTCTGTTTTTCTGCCAGTTCTTGTTCCTTGCTTTCACCGAAGATGCGTTGCCCTGCTTCGTAGGCTTCGCGGATGGCTTCGGCGGGATGGAACTTGGATACCGCTACTAGCCGTACGCCGTCGGGCAGTTCGGCAAGCACGTTTCGTAAATTTGTCTGGATGTCCATAAATAGATACGTTTATTAGAGTTTGTACGTTTTTTAGTTTTTAAGCTGAAGTATGTCAAAACTGATAAACTTACAAACTCAAAAACTAAAAAACAGGACATTTATAGGTCGTTTTTATCTTTTGTCAGCATCGGGAAACTCTGGCTTCACGTCAGGCTCTGCCGAGTAAGGGTATACATCCATGATAGCAGTTTCGGCGATGGATGCGATGACGTAATCCGCCATAGTGCCTTTCATGCCTTCATCGAGTTTTTTCACGGCATCGCGCAGGTCGGCCGCTTGTACCAGCATGTTGGCAGATGTTTTCTTTTCCGCTCCGCTCTTTTCGTCAAGGGTGATAAAATAGAGCTTGCACTTGAACCAGCGGTCGGCGGCTTCTTCTTCAGAAGGGAAAAGTTCGCTGTAGTTTGCCCGCTTGATGTCGGCAACGGTAAATTCTCCACTGATGAACGGGGTTATTTCTTCGATGATGCGTGATTCGGCTTCTGTGAAGCTCAGCGCATCGACCAGATAGGGTTCTGTTACTTTCTTGTTCATGCCATTTTCTGCCACTTTCTCGTAGCGGATTTTGCATTCGAACCAATTATGCATCATAATTTATGTCTTTTTTCTGTTTTGAAGATGAATATATTTGTTTTCTTTTCGTGCAAAGGTACGCATAAATTTGATACGGCAATGCTTGGCGGGGTGTAAATTTATGGGTTGACGGAGTATCGGTTGGCAAGTTGACCAGGTTTTGGATAGCATTCAGAACCTTGTCAACCGATACCCTGTCGGCTGTGTTTAATCCCTCAGTTTACACCGGTTTTGTTGCATGAACTCCTGTATTATGTCGCAATAGTTCCCTTGAATGAGGATGTGGTGATTGCCCAGCGGATTTCTCAGGAAATACTCTACAGGCTTGCCCAGTTTTACCAGCAGTTGTGTGCGGCATAAAGAGATGATGTTGGTGTTTTCGGTCAGGTAGCCGGGCGACACATAATATTCGTCCAGACATTCGCTTCCACATTTGAATACGGTTACTTCTCCTTCGTGGAGGATGCCTTGTACAGCGATGCCCTTTTCGGTGTCGAAATGACTTCGGAGGATGAACCGTTCGGCCATTTTTGTACCGATGGTGTCGTGTGCCAACAATACTTCGTTCTTTTCAACATCGATGAACGATGGATTGGCGATGAAGCCCTGTTGTCCGGTTAGCACTTTCACCATCAGCAGAGTCATGATGGCTTGCAGGTCGCCTTCACTTCCGGCTGGTATGCCTTCATCATTCAAGAGTGCCACCGCCAGGCAGCCCGTACTTTTTAAATCCTGATACATCGAGAAACTGGAAAGGGTCACGGCATCCAGCTGGTATTTTTCGCATACTTGCTTGGTAGCATAATACAGGCGCATTTCCCGGAGCAGGTCTTCAGGGGTGGTGTCTTGGCAGGCTTGGGCTCTGTTGGCAAGTATCGAGGCTTCCACGCCTACTTCTTCATCGGTGATGCCGTAATAGAGCTTGTACACTTCTTCGGCCGGTATGTCAATAAAGTTTACTCCCCACCGGCGGTTGGTCAGCAGATAGTCGGCATGACTTGCCACTAGCCACGGGGCAGGTGTTCCTATCAGTCCGATGCGCTTTCCTTTCAGCTTGTGTTTGGCGGCAAAAGCCTGGTAATGAAACAATACTTGACGTACCATGTCGGATACTTTTCCGTAAATGATAGTCGCCCGCATGTCTTTTGTCCTTATCCAGGCTGCTATTTCGAGGGCTGCTGCCAGCGAATTGTTCTGTCCGTCGCTCAATATGGTGATGGGATAGGGGAATATGCTGAAGTTGCGGATTACGACATCTGCCACACATCCGTCGGCGATGAAAGGCATTTTGTAGGCTCCTGCCGGAATGTGGTCTACTTCGGTGTAGGGTACCAGATGGAGGGTGAAATGCTTCTCTAATGCCATGAAAAGTTCTTGATGGCACTTGTAAATTTGTTCCGCATGGTAGTCTTCAGATGTGAATATGAGCAAATATAAATCCATAATCGTTAAGTTAAAACAGAAGAGATTATTAACGTGGACGAATATAGGGCTTTTTCCTGATAAGCGGGCAAACGGGCAAGGGCTTTTTATGTTTTTTGATAGAGTTTAGTGTCCTTTTATTCGAGGACAGAAGTGAACTGCCTTTTTCTTTTTGAGGGGATACCTTTATCGTTTCAGTTGTCTTCATGGGCTGTAGCAACCAACTGAAATGCCTTATGAAGATATCTTCGTTTTGCACGCAGATAACTTCGTCTGGTGTAAGATTAATAATCTTCCGCTTGTAAGATTAATAATCTTGCAGCCTGAAGATTATTAATCTTACGGCGAATGATCCTTTATGTATAATGGGGCGGATACGGGTGTTCTTGTATTCAGTATTCAACCTCTTCCTGTCTAAAAAATAAAAAAACACGGTGTCTTTGTGTCTCTGTGTTCAAAAATAACTATCTTTGCGAGCACATTTAATAAAATTTGTATTTATGCCACATATATCCATCAGAGGAACAGAAATGCCCGAGTCGCCTATCCGGAAATTGGCGCCGTTGGCAGAAGCTGCGAAAGCGAGAGGAATCCACGTCTATCACCTGAACATTGGTCAGCCAGACCTTCCTACCCCGCGAGCGGCCCTTGATGCGATTCGCCATATCGACCGCACGGTGCTGGAGTATAGTCCGAGTCAGGGATATCGCAGCTATCGCGAGAAGCTGGTAGGCTATTACAAGAAATACGATATCCATTTGGATGCCGATGATATTATCGTCACCACAGGCGGGTCTGAAGCCGTATTGTTTGCTTTCCTGAGCTGTCTGAATCCGGGCGACGAAATCATTGTGCCCGAGCCGGCGTATGCCAATTACATGGCTTTTGCCATATCAGCAGGGGCGGTAATCCGTACGGTGACTACTACCATCGATGAAGGTTTTTCGTTGCCCAAGGTGGAGAAGTTCGAAGAGCTGATTAATGAACGGACCAAAGGCATTTTGATATGCAATCCCAATAATCCGACCGGTTATCTTTATACACGTCGCGAGATGAACCAAATTCGTGACCTGGTGAAGAAATACGATTTGTTTCTTTTTTCCGATGAAGTGTATCGCGAGTTTATCTATACCGGCTCTCCTTATATTTCTGCCTGTCACCTGGAGGGGATTGAGCAGAACGTGGTGCTGATAGACTCGGTGTCGAAACGCTATTCGGAGTGTGGCATCCGTATCGGTGCGTTGATTACGAAGAATGAAGAAGTGCGTAAGGCGGTGATGAAGTTCTGCCAGGCACGCTTGAGTCCTCCGCTCATCGGGCAGATAGCAGCCGAGGCTTCGCTCGACGAACCTGAAGAATATGCACGGGAAACGTACGATGAATACGTGGAACGCCGCAAATGTCTGATAGACGGGTTGAACCGCATACCGGGCGTATATTCTCCTATCCCGATGGGGGCATTCTATACCGTAGCAAAGCTTCCGGTGGATGATAGCGAGAAGTTCTGTGCATGGTGTCTGAGCGATTTCGATTACGAAGGCGAGACTGTGATGCTGGCTCCTGCTGCAGGGTTTTACACCACACCGGGGGCTGGAGTGAACGAGGTGCGTTTGGCATACGTCTTGAAGAAAGAAGACTTGCTCCGGGCGTTGTTTGTATTACGTAAGGCATTGGAGGCTTATCCCGGACGTGTAGACGACTAATCATGAACTGGAAGCTTTTCATAGCCCGCCGGATTTATCAGACCAAAGAAAAGGAAGGTGACCGGAATGTTTCGAAGCCTGCCGTACGCATTGCAATGGTGGGCATTGCCATCGGGCTTGCCGTGATGATTCTTTCGGTGGCAGTGGTTGTCGGCTTCAAGCATGAAGTGCGCGATAAGGTCATCGGGCTAGGGGCGGATATTCTGGTAACCAGTCTGGATGTAGTACAGTCGTATCAAGTCACTCCCGTGGTAGGTGACGATAGTCTGATATCGGCATTGGAAAAGATGCCGGGGGTAAAACATGTGCAGCGCTATGCCACCAAGCCGGGTATGATTATGACTTCCGATAATTTTCAGGGAATCGTATTGAAAGGTATCGGGCAAGAATATGACACGACGTTCCTCCACCGTCATTTGCAGGAAGGGCATATTCCCGCTTTTACCGATTCGGTTTCTTCCAATCAGGTGTTGGTTTCGAAAACGATAGCCGACCGTCTGGGGGTGAGAGTGGGAGACAAACTTTATACATATTATTTGGAAAACAATATTCGTGCCCGTCGGCTGACCGTAGCTGGTATCTATCAGACTAATTTTTCTTCATACGACGACCTTTTCCTGCTGACCGACCTTCGCACGGTGGAGCGGCTGAACAATTGGGAGCCTGGGCAGGTGGGTGGCTTGGAAATACAGGTGACCGATTATGACTTGCTGGATGAAACAAACGGGTATATACTGTCTTCACTCGATAAGAAGACCGACAAGTATGGAGGTCGTTATTATGCACAAACCATTGAAGAGGTATATCCGCAAATTTTCGCATGGCTCGACCTGCTTGACATCAACGTATGGGTTATTCTGGTCTTGATGGTTGGTGTGGCGGGTTTCACAATGATTTCAGGGTTGCTTATCATTATTCTGGAACGTACCAACATGATTGGTGTGCTGAAGGCATTGGGTGCAGACAATACTGCTATCCGTAAGGTTTTCCTTTCGTTTGCCGTGTTCCTTATCCGGAAAGGGATGTTGTGGGGAAATGTCATTGCCCTGACCTGTTGTGCCGTGCAGTATTTTTTCCGTCCTGTCAGGCTCGACCCTGCGGTATATTACATCGATGCCGTCCCTATAGAGTTGAATCTATGGATATGGTTGTTACTCAATGCCGGTACGCTGGTAGTATCGGTTCTGATGCTGGTGGGACCTTCTTACCTGATTAGCCGTATCCATCCGGCACGTTCCATCCGTTTCGAATAATATATATGGTGTACGGTAATTGTCTCATGGCATACAGATGACCCGGAAAGGCATAGAGAAACACAGAAGAGTAAATGAAAATCTGTGTCCGTATATGCCTTTCCGGGTCATTTGCCTGTTATGATGGTTGACATGTCTCCCAATCAATAAAGGTCTCTTGTTACGATGTCATCGCTCCAATGATGGTCCTTCGGGAAGGGTTGGCCGCTCCATGCTTTCTTGCTGGTCCAGTCTTGCGGAGCATCTGTCCAGAAGGCATCGCTTGCCGGAAGTCCCAGCGGAAGGAAGGCGAGCGAGGTCATATACAAGCTTCCGTTATTCGTGTACCAGTCGGCTACGTTAGGTTGGCGTCCGGTAAATCCGATGGTAAGGAATCCGCCTTCATTAAAGTTATCCCCATTGGCAAACATACGCTTCAGTACGGCAGTAAGTCCGCAACGCACTTGGGCTGGAGTGACACTGGCTGGTAATTCACGGTACCATGCCATCAGAGCCAAAGGTTGCATCGTAGCCATGCGGTAAGGGATAGAACGGCCGAAGACTGGGAAGGTTCCTTCGGGCGAGATAAACCGTTCCAGTACCAGGCTGTACTTTTGCGCACGCTTCAGTGCACGGCGGTAATACTTCGGATAGTCAAGGCGTGAATGTTTATTGGCGTCAATCAGTGCATCAAGGGTTTCGAGGTACATAGGGTGGAATACATAGCTGCTATAATAGTCGAAGGCGAATGAAGGTCCGTCGGCATACCAGCCGTCGCCTGTATACCATTCTTCTACCTTGCGGATGGCAGAATTGATGCGGTAGATATCAAAAGGTGCACCGGCCTTGGCGAGGAAACTCTCGATAGTAGCTGAGAAGAGCAGCCAGTTGGTATAAGGCGGGTCGATACGCCGAAGCTGGGTAAACTCTTCGATGTAACGTTTCTTTGTGGTTTCATCAAGTGGCATCCAAAGCTGGTCGAAGGCACGGAGGAAACTTTCTGCCACGTATGCGGCATCCACTAGCGGCTGACCTTCGTTGCGCCATAAGAGATAGTCGGGCGAATCAGGGTCGACTGCATGAACGTAGCTCTGCAATGCCCATTCACGCAACTGCTTGCGCATGGCTCCTTCTTCGGTCTCATCATCGGGCAGGGCAAGCCATGGGGCAATGCCTGCCATCAGGCGTCCGAAACATTCCATATAAGTGACTCGCTTGTCGCGTCCGTCCCAGGTAGGACTGACTTCCACTTGCATGTTTTTCTGCAGTTCTCCTTTTGCCATGTTGCTTAATACAGGAGCTGCCATGTCATAAGCCAGCTTACACCAGTAAGCACGGTCGGGCTGGCTTCCAGCTTCCAGATAGCGTACGTACTCGCATGCCGCCAGCAGGAAAGCTCCTACACCGAAATTGGCGGTAGACTTGGCATCGACCACCTGTCCGGGTATCGCCTTTTCACCAATGGGTTGCACGTAACCTACTGAACCGTCTTTTTGTAATGCGGTTTCTGATAGATACGTCCATGCCTTGCTAATGACAGGCATGTAGGTGGTTTCGTCCAGATAACCATGGTTTACTCCCCATAACAGTCCGTAGGTAAAGAAAGCTGTACCGCTGGTCTCAGGTCCGGGAGCATGTTCGGGATCCATCATGCTGCGTGTCCAGTATCCTTCGGGTTGTTGGATTGCTGCTACCGCCTGTGCCATCTTTTGGTATTTTTCTATAAAGAACCTGCGGTGTGCATAGTCGGCAGGTAAGTCCTTTAACACTTTCGCCAGTCCGGCCAATACCCATCCATCGCCCCGTGCCCAAAAGTCTTTTTTCCCGTTCA
This sequence comes from Bacteroides sp. An269, assembly GCF_002159755.1. Taxonomy (NCBI): domain Bacteria; kingdom Pseudomonadati; phylum Bacteroidota; class Bacteroidia; order Bacteroidales; family Bacteroidaceae; genus Bacteroides; species Bacteroides sp. An269. The sequence goes on along the minus strand of NZ_NFJG01000003.1, from coordinate 6,303 downwards.
GGCTTTTATGTTTGGGATAGACGTATTTAGCATCGCGGTAATACAGGTTCTCTTCGGGGTCGAACATGATACTGTCTGAGTAGGTGATGTATTCGTACAGCTTGTCCAAGTACAGTGGGTTATGGGTCAGCTTGTAGAGTTTGGTCATGACGGGCATCACCATGTACAGTCCGTCGCTCCACCACCAGTAGTCATGCCGGGGGGTACTCATTTCATATTCCATTACCTCACGGGCGCGGCGTATCTTCCGGTCGTCTGGGTCGAGCTGGTATAGGTCGATGTAAGTTTGGAAACACACTTGCCAGTCGCCGAAGAGCACATACTCATCAGTCTCGCCATACGAATATTTCCATGTGGAGCGGTTGTTGCTTTTTGCTCCTTTCCATTCATTATGTGTAGCCCATGCTTCGGAATAAGCTCGATAAGCAGGGTTTCCGGTCAGGTAATAAGCTTCCATATTGCCAGTATGGTAGGCGGCATTGTCCCAAAAGGCACGTACTTCGGGCGGATTTTCCGCTTGCCAGTGCTGATTCACTTTGTCGATAATTTGGCGCACCTTCTCTGCCTCAGAGGGCTTGGCGAAAGCGCAAGTAAGGGGTAAGAGGGCGAGTAGGCATGCCCTAGCCAACAGGTAAAGTTTTTTCATGGGTCTTATTATTTTTATGGTTAGTGTTTGATTGAGGTATCGGTTGACAAGAAGACAAGGTCTTAAATGCTTGCTTGAAGTTTTTTACACTCGTCTGCTTGTCAACTTGTAGCCTGCGTTCATTCCAATTCCAGTACATATACCGGTGTAGGAGCCTGGTCGACGGTTTTCTCTCCATCACCCTGGTAAGTGACCTGTACGAAGAGATGCAATTGTTTCCGGCTTTTCCAAAGCTCAGTGTCCAGGCTTGGTTCCCAGGCTTCTACCGGAAAGTCGGTCAGGTCTTTCACTTGCCAGTCATCTTGCTTCAAATCATCGGTGTATGCCATTGAGACTTTGCTTCCTCTTTCTGCATCACGGAAAATAAAGTAAGCCTTGTTTCCGTCTACTACAATGCGCGGGCGTGAAACCGGAATCATCTTGGTTCCTCCACCTTTCAGGGAAAAGGCCAGCTTGCGATGCATCACTTCACGCATGTTCCAGCGGGTACCGTCGTTCCATACCACTCGGTATTGCGGTACTTCCGAGGTGGCATCACGCCAATAAGTGACGATGTAAGGATGTCCTTCGGCATCGGTACACATGCTGGTCTGGTTTATCAGTTCACTGTGCTGAGGAATATGCCAGGCACATTCGGCATTTGATTCGCGGATGGGTAGGGTATATGCATCTCCTGTCGACTTGTACCAGGTTTTTCCTTTGTCGGGCGAATAGGCATAACACAGGTCATGGTTGGTTTCTACCATCCAGGTTTCGCGCCATACCCACGAGAGGTGTATTGTGCCTTTCGTATCTACATAGAGTTGCCAGTAAGCATTACGCTTGCCTTCACCGTCAATCAGGACATCCTGTATCCGTTCCCACCGGCGTGTCGTCACGTCGTATAGGTTCATGATAAGATTGCCTCGTCCCGATGCTCCGGAGCGATAGACGAATATCAAGTTCCCATCGGGCATACGGTAAAACTCCGGATAAGTCACGTCTTGTTCATCCGTACCCGTCATGGATTCCTTGTCACCTAGTTCCAGCGAGCCGGGTTTTATGCTTCGGCAATAATTGAGCGGATGCCCGTGATGGTCGAAGGCTACATGCAGGTATCCTTTTCCGTCCACCATCAGGCTGATGATGTTGTGTGCGTCTTCCACATTTCCCTTATATTGGGAACGGTGCAAAGTCCATTCGGTATCACCCAGTGTACGTTTGCCCAGCATCAGGTATCCGTCGGGGGCGTAATAGGCGATGTATTGCGTATTGCCTTGGGTCACCAGCGAATTGTTGCGGAACACCGTGGTGTTGACCGATGTATTGCTATATCCTTCGCCTACCCTCACCAACTGCTGGGCACAGATGGTGCTGGAGACGAAAAGAAGTATCCACAAAATGAATGTTTGCTGTTTCATGATTTCATTTACATTTACCATTATTTCTCGGTTCCCATCGGGATACGGATGACGTTCAGCGAGTATGCTGGCATTTGGTATGCGAATGCATTGTTTACCTCCAGCGTACTTTCTGTAGGTTTTGCCTGTTTGTCATCAGGCTTGCCTGAAAGCATGTACAAGGTTGCCGTTTTTCCATCAATACCTGCCGGAAGGTTTACTTGGGTATTTACCGCTACAGGCAAGAGGTTGACTAGCTTCACGATGATATCTCCTGTGCGGCTATCACGTACTACCGATGAGGCGATGCGTTTATTCACATCAGCGCGTGGATTATCTGTACGGTTTTCCGAAGGCAAGTAACTGTCGCCTGTATGTTGTCCGTAAAGCAGCTGGGTATAATAGCCCACCGTAGGCTTCACTTCCTGGTTGTTGAAGTAAATCAGGTCAGGGTTCCATTGGGTGTGTCCTTCCTTTGCCAGCAGCGGAGCGTATGATGACATCTGTACTACATCGCCGTTCCGTTCTACCGAAGTGAGGTAAAGCGCTTCGGCAAGTGCTGTCTCGATGTTGTTGGGACGTCCCGGCAAGTGCGCGGCATACTCTCCCAGATAGACTTTCGGTTTCGAGCGGTCGTAGCGGTCGTAAAAGTCCTGGTTGTTGATAAACCATCCTGGTGTGTTGTAGTAATGTTCGTCCACCATCGGCACGTTGAGGCGAGTGGCAAGTTCCCAGCCTTCCTCATAGTCAGATCCTTCGTAGAATGGTCCTACCGTACCGATGACGGTCACTTCGGGATATTGTTTCTTTACAGCTTCGTATATCATCGTAAAGCGTTCCTCGAATATGTCGGTTATCAGGTCTTCGTTGCCGATGCCGATGTATTTCAGGTTGAACGGTTCGGGATGTCCGGCTTCGGCACGCATTTTTGCCCACTTGTTGGTTTGGGGATCACCGTTAGCATATTCAATCAGGTCAAGTATGTCTTGCACGTAGGCATCCATTTCTTCCATCGGGATACCTCCTTGCTGGCCTCCGCTCAAGAGCTTGCCCGGGATACATGCCGAGTTCTGGCAGGGTACGCCGGCAGCTACTACCGGAACGGGTTCGGCTCCCATATCCTCGCAGAACTGGAAATATTCGAAATAACCCAGTCCGCGTGTCTGGTGATAACCCCATAAGTTGCGCAGAGGCTTGCGGGCTTCCAGCGGACCGATAGAACCTTTCCAGTCGTAAATGTTGGCAATACCGTTTCCATGAGCTACACATCCACCCGGAAAACGTACGAAACGTGGATGAAGGTCGGCTATAGCCTGTGCCAGGTCGGCACGAAGCCCGTTTGTATGCCCGTGGAACGTGTGCTGTGGGAAGAGCGAAATCATGTCCAGTTCATACGTACCGGCTTGCTGGGGTATCAGTGCCAGTGAGCCTGCATTGACATCTGCGTTCACCTTCAGCACTGCCTGTTGCTTCTTCCAGTTTGCCGAGGTGATTTTCACCGAAGTCCTTGCTACTTCTTTTCCGTCCTTATCCAGTAGCAGCACATGTATTTTGCCTCCCTTTTTGCCTGCCGATATCCGTCCGAACAAAGAGAAGTCGTATTTTTCACTTTTCTTTAATACAATGCCGTCGTAGCCTGTGTTTTTCAGCATTACTCCCGGCTGGTGTATGTCGAGTATGGCATAATGAGGATTGTTGGCGTGTATCGGTTCGGTACCGGCTTCTACTGTAAATTTTCCACCATCACCCTCCAGGGTCCAGGCATACGCTCCGTTCCATTCTTTCCGGTCAGCAGACGAATATTCGAAGTCCCGGTTCTGTATCAGCTCGGCATAAAGTCCTCCATCGGCTCCATAGTTGATGTCCTCAAAAAATACACCTATTAATTTATCGCTGATGGGGCGTGCCTTGTCAGGATGTACATCTACTTGCAGGTTCACTTCTTTCAGTCCTGCAAAGCGTTCGGCATCTTGTACAGTCTGCTCACCTTCCATTCTTGCTTTATTGGCACGATAGCTTGCAAACCGAATCAGGTGATCCACTTCCGTCCAGGCGGCTTTCTGCACATATCCTTGTTGCAGGGTACCTTCTACCCATACACTTGCAGGTTGCTCATGGCCGGCAGGAGTAAATTCCGGTTTTATTTGTCTTTCGTTCCCTTTTAGGAAATACGTCTGGCGTTTCCAGTCGGTCAGGTCGGCAGATGCTGCATGTGCCAGTTCTTTTCCCTCTTCATTCAATTGCCATACGCAATGCCATTTGCCGTCTGTTCCCCGCATGAGATGTGGGCGAATCATTCTTTTTTCCGAGCCCCATGCTCCATAGTCGCTCTTTACATAGCCATAACCGTCGCCCACGCTGTACCAGCGTTCAGTATCCCGGCTCCACGCCAGTTTCAGTCCGCTACGTCCGGCATCAGAGGCTGTAGCATACGAGAAAATATAAACCGAGTCAAGCCGGTTTGCTACGTCTTGTGCATAAGACATATCCGGCAAAAAGCATAACGCTGCCCCTAAAGCACCCCAGTGTTTCCATTTCATGTTACCAAAAGTTTAAATTGTTTGACAGGTCTTTTCCTGCGAAGATACGGTTATTCCGGCAGAATTCCTAAGAAGCTGTTTTGAATTTCTCCAAAAAGTTTTTCTTGGCTTGATGTATCCGTTTTCGTGTGTGCTTTGGGCGATTTTTTGGTCCTTTTCGCTCCTGTTTTTCGTCAGATAGCCCGCTATCTTCCTCATCACAGAAGCGAAAATGCCTCAAAAACTCATCCCAAATCATCGCACGATAAATTCAAAACAGCTTCTAAGTAAACAGGCAAAAACTTGTCATTTGCCAAATACGTCCAATGTCCACTCTTTGCGCCAGGGAATCGTAACCTTTCCGTCCTTGAATACAATTGGAAGCCATACATAGCGCGAGTTGCGCAGATCCGTTTTGTTCCACCGGTCGAACATCGCGATATAAGCATCTTTCTTGCCGGCTACTGGCATTACGAATGTACTTTGGGCATAAAATGTCTTTTCGGCGTCCGGTCCTGTACACGGATTACCGATGGTTTTCCATTCACCCATAATGGAGTCCGCTACGGCTATTTCTGCTACATTCGGGTCCCAACCTGTACATCCCGATGTAATCAGATAATATTTTCCATCGCGCTTGAATACAGCCGGAGCCTCGCGCGACATGCCGATAAAGTTACGTGTAAAACGTCCCGAAGGTTTCAGATAATCATCGGTAAGGAGGCTGATATACATCGTTGCGTTGTTTTCCGAAGAATAAAACTGATAGGCACGTCCGTCATCGTCTACAAACACGGTCTGGTCGCGGCTCATCGCATCGTTGGGGCGGAAACTGCCTAAATAAGTAAATGTTCCCGTAGGCGAATCGGATACTGCTACACCGGCACTTGCCTTGCCATAGTCGGCACTGTCTACGTGCATCCACATCACAAACTTTCCCGTCTTTCGGTTATAGATAACCTTCGGGCGTTCCAATACCTTCGATGGATGCAGGTCGTGGTTAGGGTCATCTTTTACCGAAGGCAGTACGATACCCTCGAATTTCCAGTTCATCAGGTCTTTCGATGAATAACATCCCACTCCTGTCACATCCGTACGGTAGCATTCCCACGTAGCTCCTTCGGGCAAAATGGTCTTTCCTTTCTTATATTCTCCATACCAATAGTATGTACCGTTGTGGTAAAGAATGCCTCCACCGTGTGCATTGATATAGTTTCCTTCCGTATCGTTCCATACTTCTCCAGGACGGAACTCTGTGTATTGTGCTTTACCCACCAGTGGGAAAGCCAAGAATAAGCTTATGATTCCAGCAATCAAAAATGTTTTTTTCATGGTCGTATGTTTTTTATAAAAAAATGTCACACAAAGATAGGTTTTCCCATTGAGAAAGTAAGGCAAAAAAATAAGCAAAAAAGATGGAAAAATCTGCAATCTGTATTTTTTGCCCCTGAATGTTCCATTAGAATGCGCAAATACATGGCGTGAGAATATCCGTAGGTGTAAACAGTCTCCAGGAAATGCTTCTTGGTAATTCCTGATTAGTCTGATTGCGTACATTCAGAAACTGTTTCGAATTTATTGTCCAAAGCGCATACGAAAACGAACACATCAAGCCAAGAAAAACTTTTTGTAGAAATTAAAAGCTGTTTCTAAAATATTCTCACTATTTTTGTGCTATACCAATAAGCCATACGATATGAAATACCCGATAGGCATCCAGAGCTTTGCACAGATAAGAGAGGACCACTACACGTATGTA
>NZ_NFJG01000029.1:0-36969 GCF_002159755.1 Bacteroides sp. An269 | reverse complement strand
TCGTGGCTCTCCAGATACGATTGAAGCAAGGCGAGCCGCTCTTCCTCCGTATACGTGTACGAACTTTGCCGGAACTTCTTCCCCGAAGGGGCACGCAGTACCTTTCCGCCGCATTGCTTCGAGAACTGTTTCGATACGGTCATCTTCACCTTATCAAAACGGATAGACTGGGCGTGTATATCCCCTTTATCGTACACCTCCGCATCTGCCTTGAGCGAGGCAGAAACCGTGCCGATGTTCCCTATCTGCACGCGGTACCCCTCCGAAAGGAGCTGCTTGGTCCAGTTTTCTATTTCTTCCATCACGGCAAGGATATTTCCTTTGGTCAATCCGGAATGGGAGGCAATCTTTTCTGTAAGTTCATCGAAAGAAACAGTCTTGTAAGGACGCAGTTTAGGATAAAGGTGCGATCCGCTTTCATTGTTTCCTTTTGGCGGTACAGGCAAGAAATCATAAAGGGCACTCATGGCAATGTGTTTTTAAAAGGTTAATAATCGGTTTTCAGTTGTCTCCTTTTTACGGTTTCCATATCGAAACCGTACGTTCTTCAATTGGAAACCATACGTTCTCCAATTGGAAACCGTACGTTCTTGATATCAAAACCGTAAAAGGAAGCTATCTGCAAAGATAATATAGCCTAGAAGCGAAGTCAAGAGTTTGGGGGATTTATTTGAAAAAGATTCGCCCTTGAAAAAGATTCGGATATAAATTCTTGATTTTTCAAATAAAAAAGAATATTCGTTTGATTTATTCGTAAGTATTGCTTACTTTTGTGGCAGTGAGCAGTCAGAAGCGTCTGCGGCTCACTATTTTGTGGGAAAAATATTATGTGAGAAGCGTCATGCTTCATTCTTGTTCTTGAAAACCTAGGAAATTTTCAAAACACACAAGGATGGACGTTGGCGGTTCCCACGCTGTATAGCGTGGGTCTGCTGTCTATTCACCATTGTGTGTTGGGTTTTCCTAGGACCTTCAAGAACGTGGAAATAGCACGCAGTTCCACGCTTCTTTTTTGTTAACTTTTAAATCTTCGAGGGGCTGGAAGGTAACGGAGGATTCAATTATGAGCCATAATTATGAAGTCGGCAATATTGTGAAACTAAAATCGAATGGTCAGAATATGCGAATAATTTCGGTTAGAAAAAATCCTATTGACGAAGAACTTTCGGATTATATTGTTTGTGAATGGGACATGAATGGAGAAAAGAAGCAAAGAACATTTCATGTTGATGAAGTTGAATTTGTTAATGTGGGAAAGATAAAACCTTATAACATTGATGATGATTGCTACTCTTCTTGTTGGTGATTAGTGACTAAATATTTGTATCTGCCTATAATTATGTGTATGATGAAGCGGAAATTTCCATTTTTTATAATAGCGTTATTTATTATATGCCCGTCTTGTTCAAAACGTGTTCCAATACATCTTGATAATATAGCTTTTTCAAAACAGAATTTCACATTCTGCTTTAAAGGAAAAGATTCTACCCAACTAACATATATTATAAAATATGGCAATTTTGAATTATATAAAACTCAGTTTTTCGCTGAAGATGATAGTTCTTATAGTTTTAAAAAAGCGACCATAAAGATGTTAAGCAAAAAGGCTTATGAAATAGCATACGAAATAGCAAATAAAGATTCGTTTCCTATACACTACATGATAAAAAATGACAGTATTATATTATGTGACACAGCAATATTTTACAAAAAAATTCCTCCAGTTATTTCAGATAGCATTTACGCTTATATGAAAAATACTCATTATGCTGGGGTGCAAAAAAGTACATATAAAGATAAAATTTACGACGTAAAAAAATTTTTGGTAAATTACAATCTAAAAGCAGATAGTACAACCATAGAAACTATGGCAAGGTATTTATTTTACTTGTTGACTAATAATACAATAGCTTATAAGAATAATAAAAAAATTCCGATTTATAAACAATTACCAGCGCAGTCTGTGAATATAAAAACAAATATGAACGCAGATTATTTTTATTTAGTTGGTGTAAAAAATCAGAAAACTTTAGATGACTTTATTAAGACCGAAATAGTCAATGGATTTACGCAAGGACAATCTTCTTATGTAAGAGGTACAAAAGATTTACACTTGTCACCTATAAAAACGCATGGAAATTATCTTTATTTATTTCTGTGTGGAATAAATAAAGATTGGAGTTCAAAAAGTATTCTTGTAGGTGGTGTAATTATTGACGATGTACCTCCATATATTTCATCTAAGTTTAACTATTCATCTATTTTTGAAGCTAAGAAACATAGAGAATATGGATATAATATTGAAAAATTTTATAATTACTATGTCGACTTTGATTATAACTATGATATACAAACAGATATTTTGTCATTGAAATATGGAAATTTTGATGGAAATGATTACGATGGTTATTCTGTTCCTTTTATATTAAAATTAGATTCGTCTTTTGATTTATCTGCAATAGTTATTAAAGGTAAAAAGAAAAAGATAAATGATATGAACGTAGAAATAAGGGAGCAAGGCAATACTATATATAATTATACAAAACATTATATTATAAGATTCAGACACCATTTTCATAAATTGAATACTGGTGATAATTATATACAAATTGATTTTTTAGATACACGTGGAAATAAGTCAACAACTACAATTAATATAAGAACTGAAAGAATAAGAAATAATGGAACTGAAGTGAATGTATATAATGAAATCTATAATTAAAATTGATCATGCTGAAATCTGTTTTACAATGAAATATTTATAGAAAATTCAATAAATCTATGTTATATGTCAATAAACAAAGAACATAGTTTAGCAATCAGCAAAATACTTAATTGCTATCTGAACACACAAGTGAACGACCTATTTGATTTGGCTGAAAACATGAAAGCACTAAACAACTTTCAAGTTAAGATAAATGAATTGCAAGACATGAAAAATGCCAATCAAATAGAACAAAATGGATTAGCTTTGATTTTGCTACGGAAATATGTAATGGAAGAAAAGTTTGGGAAGCAATTGATGCGGAATCTGATACGCCAATATTATGACTTGAATGATGAACAAATTTTGAAATACGAAAATTCTGCGGTTGGGAAATACAACAGATATTTTATAACAAATTTTTCCGTATATATTCGAAAAGGTATTCATTTTCATTGTGACAATCATGAATATTTCTTATCACCGCCTTGTTGTAATATCCATAATGATTTTGGAAGAAATTGCACAACAAATAAATATAAGACAGAAGAAGGTATAGGATATTTTATGACATCTTTAAACTTAAACCCTAATGCTGATTCATTTGAACATTTGCATAAAAACGGAATCATAAAGAATCCTTATATTGATTGGAGTAAATGGGATATAGATGATTTTGTTGAAATGAATGATTCTATCACTTTACATCCCCTATTAAACAATTGTGGCTACATCGCTTGGCAAGGAATAGACAATATAGAGCAAACCCTTCGCCACATTCAGCAATTAAATAATAAGAATCGGGCGGAAACGGATAAAGATTATATTACGGATGAAACTGTAGAGAAAAAATTGGAATATTATACGAACAACATTTATAAATTGTATTCGTATTTACCTCTTCAAGCATCATTCGTTTTGGAACATCAAGATGAATTAGATTGGGGAGTTATGGAACTGAATCCACGGATAGAATGGACATTTCCTTTGGTACAACTGTTATTGAGAAAACATGCTCTATTGCCAGAACCGGAACAATCCAAAGGTCTAAAAGGAAACCAAAGCATGTTTGACAAATTGTTCAAGCCGATACTAAATGATGAGATTATTAGTGATTTGGAAAAGTTATATGACATGTAAATAAAACGCTACAAGTATGGTCAAGACATTAAAGGAACAGCAACGCTTTATCATAGAGACAAAAGCGAATGCGGAGAGTGTGATAGCTACGGAAAAGGCTGATAATGAACAATGGAAAATCCGTTTGAAAAAGGACAGGGCTTACCCTCAAAGTTCCCGTACCAAGCGGAAGAAAAGGAAATAAAATGGAGATAGACAAAGAAACATTAGACTCAAGGATTCAACAAGCGTCAGATTGCGTCAAGTTCTTGAATGAACATCAGGAAGTTTGGCTGCGCTTACATGATTCAAGTTATTCCCTTTTGGTCGTCCATGCTAAAAGAGGCAAGGATTATTGCTTTCCGAGTTTTTCTAAAAGCTTGATTCCTTATACTAAGCTATTACAGCAATATCAAGAATATAAGCATGACGTGAAAGTTTGGAATGCAGGTAATCCAGTATATTCTGAATATTGGTTGCCTATAAGCACAAATTATGTGGCAGAAGAAACCTATATTGATTTGTCTTCCGCCAAACTGCCCATACTTGTAGCCAGTTGGAAATTGAATGAACATTATGTAAAGACCGCTTGCCCATCCCTTTTGAAATTTATAAAGGCTGAAAAGAAAAAGAATAGGCAAATTATGCCAACACTCAAAAGAATGAAATCTTTTTGGAATATGTTTGCAAAGTTTTTCAAAAGAGCAAAAGAAGAAAAGCCAGACCGTTCTGCCAAAGATGATAACAATGACAACTTTGCCAAGTATAAAGGATTGGGGAAACACAATCCTCGCTTGATAGACGCATGTAACAGATTTTGCGGCTCGCTTTCGAAAATCTCTTTGAAAAATTCCCCCAATCTGAATGCCTTGCTGACAGAATTGCCCGACTTGAATTTGGATGAAATGTATGTATTGGATAATTACAATCCTCAGCCCGACTCTCCTTATTTTAGGGATATCGGACAGCATTTGCGGCTTTACGCCCGGCTTAAATCTGTAGAAAAGCCATGCGATGTAGATTTTGCCATGTGGTATAATAGGGATAAAAAATATCCGGAAGCAAAACCTCTCCCAGAGTTTGAAAGTCCTTTCAAACACATTACATTACCTTTTACCGAAGAAGCCATTTGGCAAGCTTATCTGTTGAAGCAAACCAAGCATAAGATAGGGATGTGGTGGCATGGTTTGTATAAATATCGGGTCTTCATTAATCAGATTGAGGACATAGACCATCTGACACAACTGTTTGAAGCGAACTATAAGGAGCTAAATCACTTTAAATCTGAGGCAAAGGCAAATTGGTCGGAAAGCATGTCTCCCGTAGTCTTCTTGGATGATGATAAAGCCTACATCAGCCATTATTGGTTCGATTATTGGTATGGACTAAGGCAAGTGGAATGCTTGGTAAAGTACAATCCACATTCTCATACGATTACTGATTTTCAGATAAAAGAATCAGAAGCGATTGTTCGTTTTCATTGCGGAATAATGTTTTAGTGGGTAAGAAGCCATGAAAACATTGGGATATGTCAATAAAAATGAAGACAAACTGAAAGGCGTTTTCTTCGGCCAACCCATAAGAGATACGTTAGGGTTGTTCATGCGGCATCCAATGGGAATCGGCAGGCATAATATCAATCTAACTAGCCCATTTACAAAAAGGAATCCGCCTCAAAATAAAGTTACTTTTATCTTGAGGCGGACTTAATATTTGTATAAAGGCCTACTTCAGGTCAATCACCTTATAACGCTCGCCGGTAGACTTCACCAGTTCGTTCAGGAATTCTTGCGGATATCCGGGACGGTCAAGCGGAGCCGTATTGCCCGTTTCGGGACGTACCAGCTTGCCATTCTTTACCCGTTTCACTACCCCGTCGTTATAGCGCACAATGAGGAACTCGCCTAACTTCTTCCATGCATCTACCGCCGCCTGGGCACTCATGCCTGTGTAATTGGTGAGGAACTCTTTCGCCTTCTGCGGATTCTCGGCATAAAGTTTCATCGCGGTGCTTTCGATTCCGGATTGCGCATCGGCATACATATCTTCCAATGCATTCTGAACGGTACGCATATCCTCTACCATCAAGCTATAACGCGGACGAATCATATCTGCCACCCAATTGTAAATCCAGAACGCCGAATTCCATGAGAACGTGACACAATCGCCTTCTCCTTCGGCATACGAAGCCGGCACCTTATCGGTGTTGCAATACACCGGAGTGAAAACCGTCATGTTGGCATCGTCCAAGCCGAACCACAGAACACCGCCGATAGCATCGGGCATCGTGGAACGCATCTGGGAAACAAATGTAAAGGCACTTTGCTGGGTCGAGATGGGACGCTCGTTGAAATATTCCTGACCGTCTACCTTAAATGTCAACGGAGACAAGCGGTAAGGCATCTGGAAGGCTCCGGCACCCATATCGTTCGTAATATCGAGGGGAGTGCCTTCGTAATGGTCGCGCATCGCCTGCTGGATGTCGCGCACCGACACCTTGCGGTCGGGCTTCACATAAAGCGGCATCGGTTCCTTGCTTTTGCCTTGGATGTAAGGAAGGTATGCATCGCCAGTGGTCTTACTGAACATATTATAGAAACTCCACACGCGAGCTTCGCACGCACGCAAGCCACTGAAATCCAGCGGACAATAGGCATCGGCAAAGCTGAAATCCTTGTTCATCCCATTGAAATAGCCTTTCTCACGGGCGAAGGAAATCACATCGGGCGAATACAGGCAATTGTCCTTATCGTTCAGGTCGAACTTATGGATGCGGCTTTGGTTGGCATGTGCCGCGATGCAATCATCGGGAACGCGTACCGCTACCCATACGGCACCTTTCACGCCCGAACCTTTGCCTATCATCTCCATAATCCATACCTCGTTCGGGTCGGCGATAGAAAACGATTCTCCGCTACTGTAATATCCGTATTCCTTAACCAAATCGGTCATCACCTTAATGGCTTCCTTTGCCGTGCGAGAGCGCTGGAGCGCCACATAAATCAGGCTTCCATAGTCCATGATTCCGGTAGTATCTACCAGTTCGGGGCGTCCGCCAAAGGTGGTCTCCCCTATCGTCACCTGAAATTCGTTCATATTTCCAATGACATTATAGGTCTGTTTCGCCTCCTTTATCTGCCCCAAGTACTTGCCGGTATCCCATTCGTAGATAGGGCGCATGGCTCCCGATTCGTGCGTCATCGCCGGATAATGGCACAAGAATCCGAACATGCCGTACGAATCCGCCGAATAGGAAACGATTACAGACCCGTCGGCAGAGGCTTTCTTTCCGACAATCAAGTTGGTACAAGCCCAACCGTTCATCACACACATTGCCAATAGCATGGCAATCCATCCAAGTTTTTTTCTCATTGTTATTCGTGTTTTTTATTTTGATAATTTATAGTTGTTCTGAAACGCAGATACCCACAGTTGACGCGGATTTAAATGCATCGCCCGATGCACCTATATGCATCAGCCGACGGACGTATATGCATCGGCTCGCGCACCTATATTCAGAATTCATATTCCTCTCGTGCCTCGTTCCCGCATCCGTCTTTCACAACGACTTCCAGCCGGTGAGCCACGCCTTTCTTTATCCGCTCAGGGTCTTGAATGACCAAGATGCCTTTCTTCAGCCCGAACAATACAAACTCTCCGTCGACATAAACCTTATACGAAGCAATCCCAGTCTGCGCATCGCTCACCCGGAAACGTATGTTGCGGTTCGTACGCCAAGTGCCTCTTCCCAAGGGAGTGATGCGGGGAGCGACCGTATCTATCTGTACCGAAAATGTACCGAGCGTACGGACGGTTGCCTTTACCCAACCGTTGGCGTATGTTCCTCCCACCGATGCTTTCCACTTGCCCACCCGTTGCTCGATGTAATATTTCGTGGTATCTGCTACGGGCAAACGGCGCACGCCTATTTCCAACGGACAAAAGCCATGCAAAGGTGCAGGTCCCGCATCAAGTACATAGTCGAACGAGATATTCCCACTATCACTCACCACACGGGTATCCAGTTCGGTATCTTCATACACCATGGCTTTCGGAACAATCAGGTTCATGCCCGGTTCCTGTACGACATTGGTCTGGTTCCAACGCAACATCCACTTGGCCTGAGGCTCGTAAGCAGGGATATCCTGCCGCTTTCCCGACACCGTGAAACGGTATGAACGCTTGTTTCCGAAATTATCCTCCAGCACATACCGGAAATGATAATCACGCTCCTCGTCTATCGTCACGATGCCTCTTGCGTCATCCGTCTCCAATAAACGCAAGCTATTGCCCGGAGCCTTATACGAACGCATGACGAGCCGGCGGGTTTTCGCGTACTCTCCATAATCGATAAAGCTGTTTATCATCCGGTTCTCATTTGCCGAAACTTCATCGGTAACGCTCCGGAAAACCTGTACCGAATCGACATAAAGCGTCACCGAATGCACGCCATAGAAATTGGAAGTCCCGCTCATGTAATCCTTAGCGGCAATGCCCGTATAGATTTCTCCCCATGCCGTAAAGCGTTGCTTCAGGTTTCCAGCCCCTACCAGCTTGCGCCGGGAACTTCCGTCTACCACTCCCCTGCCCTTTACGGGATAAAGCCCTATCAGGCTTGCCACGGGCGGACGGTCATCCTTCAGGTATTTCCGGAAGTAAGGCATGGGGTCGACATAATCCCCGTTATCGTTCCGGCGCAACTCCAGGTGCAGGTGCGGCCCTGCCGATGAGCCTTCGTTTCCGCTCAACGCAATCATTTCTCCCTTTTCTATGGGAAGCACATCCGGCTCGATGCGGATGTCGCATACAAACGTCTCATGTTCGTACTGATACTTACGGACATATTCCTGAATTTTCGGAGCGAACGAAACCACGTGTCCGTATACCGAAGTGAATCCGTTGGGATGGGTCACGAACAAAGCTTGCCCATATCCGCCATGCAGCACCATGACGCGCGACACATAGCCTTCCGCTACACTGTAAATAGGTTTTCCTGTCACGCCTCCGGTCTTGATGTCCAAACCGTTATGGAAATGATTGGGACGCAATTCACCAAAGTTCGCGCTCAGCAAAAGCGGGAAATCGAAAGGCGAACGGAAGTCCGGCTGCATCCTATTCTGTCCTTGCAAGGACAACATCGCCCCCCAAGCCAGTATCAATAATGTCAATAATAGATGTTTTCTCATCTGAATCTATCTGCTATTTTTATTCATTATCTAAAATCGGGAACAAATATACAATTTCCCTGTAAAAACGCCACATGAAATTTGTCATCTATTCATTTTTTTCTTATATTTGTGAACTTTCGGATGATTCCGAAAAGGAAACTTGTGACCTTTCCTAATACCAAGATTCTCTTTACATTTTTACTTGTTTTCAATAGGATTACATATAATTATAGCAAACAGAATAGGAAGGGAAACAGTTATGATTGCTCCCCCTTCTGAGCGGATGATGATATCTGTGATGATGACTTTAACGCATGAATGTTACAAGTAGAGAATCTCTTTCTTCTACTTGTAACAAACAAGCGAACATTTTTCTCGTTATTACTACAAGTTATAGCAGATAAATATTTTTCAATAGGTCTGTCGACAATAATGTCTTACCTTTGCGGTGCATTAGAAAAAGTATAACCACTTTAAAACATTATTGCGATATGTTCGAAAAAGGAAACAGAGGAAACACTCTACACGGAATCCTGCTCATTGCCCTCTTCTCATTTGCAGCATTCTACATCTCAGAAATCCCATTTGTCAGAAATCTCTCATTCAGCCCGCTTATCGTCGGTATCATATTAGGCATGCTGTATGCCAACAGCTTACGGAACCGGTTGCCAGAGACATGGGTACCGGGCATCAAGTTCTGCACCAAGCAAATCCTGCGTGCCGGCATCGTGCTTTACGGTTTTCGTCTGACCCTTACACAAGTAGTAGCGGTAGGGCTTCCCGCCATCCTCATTGATACCCTCATCGTGGCTGGCACCATCGGACTGGGTGTATGGCTGGGACGTGCCTTGAAAATGGACAAGGACACTTCGCTCATGACCGCTACGGGAAGTGCCATTTGCGGTGCGGCAGCAGTACTGGGAGCCGAACCGGTGGTGAAATGTGAAGGGCATAAAACCGCCATTGCAGTATCTACGGTCGTTATCTTCGGTACCATTTCCATGTTCTTATACCCGATTATGTACCGCGCCGGACTATTGGACGCATTAGGGAACATCGGTACGGCTATCTATACCGGAAGCACACTTCACGAAGTGGCACACGTAGCCGGAGCCGGCAATGCCATGGACCCGACCGATGCCTTGGGCATAGCCGGTACAGCCACCATCACCAAGATGATTCGCGTCATGATGCTTGCCCCGGTATTGGTTATCATGAGTTTCGCACTTGCCAAACGCAAGTCGGCTGAAACCGGAAGCACCTCGGGTAAAAGCAAAATCACCATCCCCTGGTTTGCCTTCGGATTTATCGGCATCATCTGCCTCAACTCTTTCCTACAATATATATTAGGTGTAGAGAGTGTAAAGGAAATCCCACTGAACGGCGCCATCGAATACATCGATACCTTTATGCTGACCATGGCGATGACGGCACTGGGCACAGATACCAGCATCGAGAAGTTCAAGCAAGCGGGCGCCAAACCGTTCCTTCTTGCCGGATTATTATATGTATGGCTGGTGGGAGGCGGATACCTGCTCACGAAATGGCTGGTTCCGGCGTTGATGTGATGTCTCACAAAGAAACGATTTAAACACAGATTAGCGCAGATTTACATGGATAAATAATAAAAAGAATCCATGCAAATCTGCGTTTCTTCGTTTTTTCAATAGCAAAACCAATCAGATTTAAAGAATTATTCGTAGTTTTGCAGCGATTTGTTACAATATGAAACAATTTAATTACTGAAAAACTATGATAACATTTGTATTGAGCCTGATAGCCCTCGTAGCGGGCTATCTCATTTATGGGCGTATCGTAGAGCGTATATTTGCTCCCGATGACCGCCCTACCCCTGCGGTCAGCATGGCGGACGGGGTCGATTACGTGGTACTTCCCGGATGGAAGATTTTTATGATTCAATTCCTGAACATTGCCGGAACAGGCCCTATCTTCGGTGCCATCATGGGAGCCAAGTTCGGTCCTTCCGCTTACCTGTGGATTGTATTAGGCTGCATCTTTGCCGGAGCCGTGCACGATTATTTAAGCGGCATGCTCTCCATGCGCCATGGCGGAGCCGGATTGCCCGAACTGGTAGGCGCTTATCTGGGCGACCGCACCAAGAAAGTAATGCTGGTTTTCTCCGTATTCCTCTTATTAATGGTAGGTGCCGTATTCGTTTATAGCCCTGCTATCATTTTAGGAAAACTTTGCAGCGACTCGCTAACGTGGGTGTACATCTGGTGCCTCATCATTTTCGCTTATTACTTCCTTGCCACCATGCTGCCCATCGATAAGATTATCGGACGCATCTATCCGATTTTTGCCATAGCCATGCTGTTTATGGCAATCGCCTTAATGGGCGTGCTCTTTATCAAATGGCCTTCCCTACCCGAACTGACCGACGGGCTTACGAACATGAATCCGGCTTCAGGAACCATATTCCCCTGCCTGTTCATCACTATTGCCTGCGGAGCCATCAGCGGTTTCCATGCCACCCAAAGCCCGCTTATGGCACGGTGCATCAAGAGTGAACGCCAAGGACGCCCCTTGTTCTATGGAGCCATGATAACCGAAGGAGTAGTTGCTCTGATATGGGCCACCGTATCGATGTACTTCTTTTATGGAGGTGCCGCCGGAGAGTTAGGCGTGCCGGCTACCCTGCAAGCGCCCGAAGTCGTTACCACCGTATCTCAAGGATGGCTGGGAGTATTCGGCGGCGCCCTGGCAATATTGGGAGTAGTAGCCGCCCCTATCACCAGCGGCGATACAGCCCTGCGCAGTGCCCGGCTTATCATTGCCGAATTCCTGCACTTGGAACAACACTCCATTCGCAAACGCATCTACATTTGCATCCCCGTATTCGGAGTCACCTTAGCGCTATTATGGTATAACATTGCCGATGCAGACGGATTCAACGTGATATGGAATTATTTCGGATGGGCTAACCAAACATTAGCGGTATTCACGCTTTGGACAATAACCGTTTACCTGGTACGGAAGAAGAAAAATTATTGGATTACGCTTCTTCCTGCCATGTTCATGACGGCGGTCTGCCTTTCGTTCCTGCTCATTTCCAAGGATAGTTTCGGCTTGCCAACTATCGTAGGCTACATCTCGGCTATAGCCGCTTTCATCATATCGGGATTGCTCTTTGCTATATGGAAAACATCAGCAGGCAAGTCCATGCACAACTAATCATTGCCACAGAAGTACACTGAAGACTTTAGCAAACCTATAATTGGACCTTCAGGGTACTTCTGTATATCTTTCAAAGAAAGGCAGAGTCATTTTGTTCCGCCTTTTATGCGTCCGGGAATCCGGTGTTCCTGCAAATAACGGAAAACAAAATGAATGAAATTAAGTGCCGTTCCATCTTCCTGCCCTTGCTGAGACACGAAACAGAACTGACGCTGGAAATGCAAGCCTGCAATGTCGGTAATTCGAAACACATTCTCTTCCAATTCCCGGCGAATAGCAAATATTGAAACAATGCCCAGACAAGGACTGTGCTTCAAGAAAGACTTGATGCCTTCGGTACTTCCCAAGTGCATCCGTACATTGAGCGAAGAAAGTTTCACTCCCTTTTCTGCCAAGACGGCTTCGATGGCATCCAGCGTGCCCGAACCACGCTCACGGAGAATCAAAGGAATCTGCCTGAATTCTTCAAACGAAATTTCCTCTTCCGGCTCTCCTCCTTCCTGAATAGACGAAACCGGGACCAATTCATCACACAAAAAAGCTTCATAACGCAAATTAGGCAGACGAAACACCCCTTCTACCATTCCCAAATCAATGCTATGTTCTTGCAATGCCTGCTCTACATTACGCGAATTGGTTTCAATCAATGTCAGCTTGATTTTCGGATATTGACGAGTATATTCGGCAAGAATAGGCGGAAGAACATATTGAGCAATGGTGGTACTGGCTCCCAAACGCAACTGTCCGCTATACTCGTTATGCAACAAATGCATGCTATAATCCAACCTGCGGTATTCAGCAAGAATCCGTTCACTATACTCCAACAGCACACGCCCTGCCTCGGTAAGGGAGATCTTGTTGCCCAACCGGTTGAACAAGCGCACCTGATAAAGACTCTCCAATTCGTGAATATGCTTGGTTATGGCAGGCTGGCTGACAAACAGTTCCTGCGATGCCTTGGTAAAACTCAGGTTCTTGGCCACCGCATAAAAAACTTTCAAACGAAAATCAGACATACCTTCTTCCCATCATAATTCATCGGCACGGATGCCCAATGCCTGAAGTATGGCAAATCCCAACATTTCGAATGTAAAGTTTCCCGAATAAACAGGTGGATTCATGCCGAACACCGTAACCGGATCTTTCTTTTCCACCTTATTTATATAGTCGCTCAGACGGCTACCATATCCGTCTTCATCCGGAACGGCAATGATATGCCGCACATCTTTCGATTCGGCCATCAACTGGAACGACTCGGCAAACAAATCTTCGCGCGTAGCCAATCCAGACGGCTGGAAAGCATAAAGCGAGAATTCTCCCAACTGACTCTTAAATGCCATCGAATGAATTTCTTTTTCCAAATCAGCAGGAGCACAAAACGAGAAGCGATTCCCCTCAGCATCATAAACAAAGATTACCTGCACTTTCGTTTCACCTAAGGATACACCAGCATCTAAGGCAAGACATTCCAACAGTACAGCCAAATCAGCTTTTGGCAACTCACGCTTCAATATCGGGGCAAAATGCGCTTTCAAATCATTTCCCACACGGTCAAGATAAGACGCGTCAATCAGCATCACCACCGGGTCGAAAGGTATCTTCTTTTCCATATATCCAAACTATCTAACGGTTTTTGGGAGTAAAGATACGAAAACTTTACTGACAATTTGTACAAAGAACGGACAATATTGCAGAAACCCGACGTAAACATCTGACATATAGACATATATACACTCTTCTTGCCGTTTGGCAAAGAATTTGATGAATAGTAGTCGTAATTCATTTACTAAGAAACAAAAAGGAGAATACAATATGAACTTTAACAACTTTACAATCAAATCGCAAGAAGCTGTGCAAGAAGCGGTCAATCTGGTACAAAGCCGCGGACAGCAAGCCATCGAGCCAGAACATTTGATGGCAGGGGTGCTGAAAGTAGGAGAAAATGTGACAAACTTCATTTTCCAGAAACTGGGCATCAACGGCCAACAAATCGAAACGGTACTCGACAGGCAGATTGCTTCTCTGCCGAAGGTATCGGGAGGCGAACCCTACCTGAGCCGTGATGCAAACGAGGTATTGCAGAAAGCCATCGAATACTCGAAAGGATTAGGTGACGAGTATGTATCACTGGAAGCGCTGCTGCTCGCCCTGCTGAATGTGAAGAGCACCGTTTCCACCATGCTGAAGGATGCCGGACTGACCGACAAGGAACTGCGTGCAGCCATCAGCGAACTGCGGCAAGGACAGAAAGTAACTTCGCAATCGAGCGAAGATACCTACCAGTCACTGAACAAGTATGCCATCAACCTGATTGAGGCAGCCCGTACCGGAAAACTCGACCCCGTAATCGGACGTGACGAGGAAATCCGCCGTGTGCTTCAGATATTAAGCCGGCGTACGAAGAACAACCCGATTCTGATTGGTGAGCCGGGTACCGGTAAGACCGCTATTGTAGAAGGGCTTGCCCAACGTATCCTGCGTGGTGACGTGCCCGAAAACCTGAAGAACAAACAGCTCTACTCACTGGATATGGGTGCGCTGATTGCCGGTGCCAAATACAAAGGCGAATTCGAAGAGCGGCTGAAATCGGTTATCAACGAGGTGAAGAAATCAGAGGGAAACATCATCCTGTTCATCGATGAAATCCACACACTGGTAGGTGCAGGAAAAGGTGAAGGTGCCATGGATGCAGCCAATATCCTGAAACCGGCATTGGCACGTGGCGAACTGCGGAGCATCGGTGCCACTACCCTTGACGAATACCAGAAGTATTTCGAAAAGGATAAAGCCTTGGAGCGTAGGTTCCAGACCGTCATGGTGGACGAACCCGACACAGCAAGCTCTATCTCTATCCTGCGTGGCTTGAAGGAGCGTTACGAAAACCACCACCAAGTGCGTATCAAAGACGAAGCCATCATTGCCGCCGTAGAACTGAGCAACCGTTACATCACCGACCGTTTCTTGCCCGATAAGGCTATCGACCTGATGGACGAGGCAGCCGCAAAACTCCGTATGGAGCGTGATTCGCTTCCCGAAGAGCTGGACGAAATCGAACGCCGGTTGAAACAACTGGAAATCGAGCGCGAAGCCATCAAGCGGGAAAAGGATGAAGCCAAACTTGCCCAGCTGAACAAGGAAATAGCCGAACTCAAGGAACAAGACACTTCATACAAAGCCAAATGGCAGAGCGAGAAGGAACTGGTGAACAAGATACAGCAGAACAAGAAGGAAATCGAGCAATTGAAGTTCGAAGCCGACCGTGCCGAACGTGAAGGCGACTACGGAAAAGTAGCAGAAATCCGATACGGAAAACTACAGGCATTGGAAAACGAAATCAAGAGCATCCAGGAAGATCTGAAGAAAAAGCAGGGCGACAACGCCATGATTAAGGAAGAGGTAACTGCCGAGGATATAGCCGATGTAGTATCGCGCTGGACGGGAATACCGGTAAGCAAGATGCTGCAAAGCGAACGCGACAAGCTGCTCCATCTGGAAGACGAACTGCACAAACGTGTTATCGGACAAGACGAAGCCATCGAAGCCGTAGCAGACGCCGTACGCCGGAGCCGTGCAGGACTGCAAGACCCGAAACGCCCCATCGGCTCGTTCATCTTCCTTGGCACCACCGGTGTAGGTAAGACCGAACTGGCAAAGGCACTGGCAGAATACCTGTTCGATGACGAATCGCTGATGACCCGTATTGACATGAGTGAGTATCAGGAGAAACATACCGTCTCGCGTCTGATTGGTGCGCCTCCGGGATACGTAGGTTATGACGAGGGCGGTCAGCTGACCGAAGCCGTGCGCCGGAAACCTTACTCGGTCGTACTGTTCGATGAAATCGAGAAAGCGCACCCTGATGTCTTCAATATCCTGCTTCAGGTATTGGACGACGGACGTCTGACGGACAATAAGGGACGTACGGTGAACTTCAAGAACACCATCATCATCATGACCTCCAACTTGGGAAGCTCGTACATACAGAGTCAGTTTGAGAAGATTAACGACCAAAACCATGACCAGATTGTAGAAGACACCAAGAAAGAAGTGATGGAGATGCTGAAAAAGACCATCCGTCCGGAGTTCTTGAACCGTATCGATGAAATCATCATGTTCCAGCCGTTGGATAAAGACCAAATCAAGCAGATTGTACGCCTGCAAATCAACGGCATACAGAAGATGCTTGCCGACAATGGCGTAACGCTGCAGATGACCGACGAAGCCGTCGAGTTCCTTGCTACGGCAGGATTCGACCCCGAATTCGGTGCACGTCCGGTCAAGCGTGCCATCCAGCGTTACCTGCTCAATGATTTGTCGAAAAAACTGCTGGCTCAGGAAGTCGACCGCACAAAACCGATTGTGGTAGAACGCAATGCCGACGGTCTGAAGTTCCGCAACTGAAAAATATCAATAATGCTTTATCCACAAGGTTGGTAAAAACAGGATTACCATTTTCAATAAAGCAAAAGAGGCTGTCTCACCACCAAGAGACGGCCTCTTTCTATTTCGAACTTGACGGTGGGTTTGTCTTTTCAAGCAAATTAAGAAAATGCGAACATTTATTTTTTTTACAATTGGAGTGAGCTAATTGTGCCTCATACATAGAAGATAGTTTTTGAGATGCTCCCGAAATTTAGGGAAATGTCTTTTTAAAGCTCTGCTATTTCTTCCAGGCTAAGTCCGGTAGCTTGGGCTATAATATCAATCGACACTCCCAGTTGTTTCAGGTTTCTGGCATCTTCTAATTTACCTTCTGCACGTCCTTCTGCACGTCCTTCTGCACGTCCTTCTGCACGTCCTTCTGCACGTCCTTCTGCACGTCCTTCTGCATGACCTTCCAATTTTGCTGTATTCAGCACGTCATTTTGAATCATGATGGCATTGACATGTTCGTCATATTCATGCCGTTCTTCTGGCGACATATCATAATAACGAAGCTTTTCCCGCGCTTCAGGTAAGCCGGGCGCTGTTGTATCCGGATCAATAATACCTGTTTTAAGATATTTCACCCACTCTTCCAAAGGCGTTTTTGCCACTTGGTTAAACTCGTTCACCCGTATCAGGTAATATTCAGGGAAAACCTCTTGGGGAAGCTTTTGGATTATAGCACCTTCCTCTTTTGCTGTAATTAGCAGTTCATCATTCGTATGTACGCCGATAAAACGGTTCTGCCCGTGATACAGATAATCATTACCCTTTCCCAAATCGAAATAAAGGATACTGATTGAATAGACCTTCTTCACTTCCTGATACGTATCTCCCAACGAGATATGCTCAGTGATAGCTTTGGCTGTACCATATAGAATGCGCTCCAAATAATAAAGTTCACGTGTATTCTGAACTTCCACGATGATAATTTCACCCTTACTGTTTTTTGCTTTGATGTCCACCCGGTTAAACTTGTCATCATCCCGTTGCTGGTTGCCTTCACTTTCCAATATTTCTACAATCTTTGTCTTATCATTGAAAAGCACAGTCAGCAATCCTTCCAGCACGCTGAAATTAGCCTTGTCTCTCAACAGCCTTTTGATGGCCCAATCAAACCGTATATAAGAATTCTTTTGCATAAGGACAATTTTTTAGTTAAAGATGCAGGCAAGCCCTCGTTTCTTCGATTCCAGCTTAAGAACTAAAAGACATAAGAATTACAAACCCACCAACTTATCTGTTTACAAAGATAGGAATACTTGGGGAGAT
Organism: Bacteroides sp. An269; assembly: GCF_002159755.1. Taxonomy (NCBI): domain Bacteria; kingdom Pseudomonadati; phylum Bacteroidota; class Bacteroidia; order Bacteroidales; family Bacteroidaceae; genus Bacteroides; species Bacteroides sp. An269. The sequence goes on along the minus strand of NZ_NFJG01000029.1, from coordinate 19,083 downwards.
TCACAAATTTGTGTATGATGAAGTTTCTAAAGCTTTCATTTTACAGAACCGATCCTTTTGGTTTTGTGCCATTTCTCACTCTTGTAACGGATAAAAAGCCTTTTGAAATCTACACTACTGTACATATCACCAAACTTTTTATATTGACAGTGCGAAGGTAGGCACATCTATCTGAACGGGCAATACGTCAGTTTTGGACGCTTATTGGTGATTGATGCAAATCCCTTTCAAGTACCATTCATACAGACGATGGATGCCTTCGTCTATCTCCACTTTATGATGCCAGCCCAAGTTATGAAGCTTCGTTACGTCGGTCAGCTTGCGCATCGTTCCGTCCGGTTTTGTGGCATCCCAGCGCAGCTCTCCCTTGAAACCGATTTCTTTCACAATCTTTTCGGCAAGCTCTTTTATGCTCAGTTCTTTTCCTGTACCTACGTTGATGTGACAGTTGCGGATTTCCTTATCACCCTCTTTATAGGTGTCTTTGAAGTCTACGTTCAACAATACATGTACACTGGCATCTGCCATTTCTTCACTCCACAGGAACTCACGCAGGGGCTTGCCTGTTCCCCATAATATGACAGCTTCGGGCGTGATGCCGAACTTCGCCAACTTTTCCAATATCTCTTCGCTGGTGTTACTGCCGTTCACGCCTTCCACCGGACGCAAGTCGATGTCCTTGCGCACGGCATCCCAGTTTCCTTCGTTCAGGCATTTGGCAAGATAGACCTTGCGTATCATTGCCGGAAGCACGTGGCTGTTCTCCAAGTGGAAGTTGTCATTCGGCCCATACAGGTTGGTAGGCATTACGGCAATGTAGTTCGTACCGTATTGCAGGTTGAAGCTCTCGCACATCTTCAGTCCGGCTATCTTGGCGATGGCATACGGCTCGTTGGTGTATTCCAAAGGAGAGGTGAGGAGCACTTCTTCTTTCATCGGCTGGGGAGCCTCACGCGGATAGATGCAAGTGCTTCCCAAGAACAGCAGCTTCTTCACATGGTGGCGGAAGCTCTCGCCGATAACGTTCTGCTGTATCTGCAGGTTCTGGTAAATGAAATCCGCGCGGTATTGCAGGTTTGCCATGATGCCGCCGACATGTGCCGCTGCCAATACCACGGCGTCAGGCTGTTCCTCATCGAAGAAACGCTTTACGGCAGTGCCGTCCAGCAAGTCCAGTTCTTTATGACTGCGTCCTACAAGGTTTGTATATCCTCTCTGCAAGAGATTATTCCAAATGGCCGAACCCACCAGTCCGTGATGTCCCGCCACATATATTTTTGCTGATTTGTCTAACATGCTTCTTTAAGTTGACTAGTAAACAAGGTTTCAGGTGACCAGGCTTTGACAAAACTATTCAGAACCTTGTCAACTTGTCACCTGAAACCTCGCTGCCTTATTTAACTATTCCTTTCTCTAAATATTCGGCAAGGTTGGTGCGTACCTTCTGTCCGGCATCCTCAGCGGCTACCTTTGCCATATCGGCATCTACCATGAGTTTTACCAATTCTTTAAATGTAGTCTTTTCTGGGTTCCAACCCAATTCAGCCTTCGCCTTAGTCGGGTCTCCCCATAAGTTCACCACATCCGTCGGACGGAAGAAGTCGGGCGACACCTCTACCAGCACCTTGCCGGTATCCTTATCTATGCCTTTCTCATCAATGCCTTCACCTTGGAACTCCAGTTCGATGCCTACGTGCTTGAATGCCTCGTAACAGAACTCGCGCACGCTATGCTGCTTACCCGTTGCGATAACGAAATCTTCAGGCTTGTCATTTTGCAGGATAAGCCACATACATTCCACGTAGTCCTTGGCATATCCCCAGTCACGAAGTGAAGACAGGTTACCCAAATACAGTTTCTCCTGCTTGCCCTGCTTGATGCGTGCGGCAGCAAGCGTAATCTTGCGTGTCACGAAAGTCTCGCCACGCCGTTCGCTTTCGTGGTTGAACAGAATGCCCGAACAGCAGAACATGTTATATGCCTCACGATATTCCTTCACAATCCAATAACCGTATAGTTTTGCCACGGCATACGGGCTGTAAGGATGGAAAGGCGTATTCTCGTTCTGCGGCACTTCCTCCACCTTGCCATACAGTTCCGAAGTGGAAGCCTGATACATGCGGCAGGTATCAGCAAGACCACACTGGCGGATGGCTTCCAGGATACGAAGCACTCCCGTAGCATCCACGTCGCAAGTAAATTCCGGCGAATCGAAACTGACCTGCACATGGCTTTGGGCGGCAAGGTTATACACTTCGGTAGGACGTATCTTGTTCATCACCTGTATGATGCTCATCGAATCCCCCAAGTCTGCATAATGCAAGTGAAAATGCGGAAGCCCTTCCAAATGGGCGATACGCTCACGATAGTCCACCGATGAACGGCGGATGGTGCCGTGTACGTCATATCCTTTTTCTAATAAAAACTCGGCTAAATAAGAGCCGTCCTGTCCGGTGATACCGGTGATTAATGCCACTTTTCTCATTGTATATGAAATCTATTTTTGATTTTTATAGGAGTTATTCTAAACATTGCTTGTCATTGTCTGCAAACCAGTCAGCAATGGCTTCTTCAAACGTGTAATGGAAAGGATAGCCCGAAGCGGCAAACTTCTTGCCACAAATATTGGTGGATATCTGGAGCTTCTTCACCCGTGCCGGACAGATACCCATCGGGCTTCCCAAACATTGGGCGATGTAAGCGGCAGGCATAATCAAGGCGTTCGGAATATAAGGTACGAACTGCGTCAACCCTGTTATTTTCTTCATAGCCTGTACAATGTGTTCTATTGTATAAGCCGGTTCGTAACAGCAGTTATACAATTCCACTCCTTGCTCGTGATGTTCCAGTCGATACAGCATGAAGCGTACCAGTTCTTTCACATAAATGCATGCCTTGATGGTATCCTTACGTCCCGGATAAGCAAACGTATGCTTGCGGATACCCCAATACAGCCGGGTGAAGTTCCCGTTCTCGCCTTTTCCGAACACCACACCCGGACGCACAATGGTCAGCTGCCTGTTATCGCTATCTTTTGCTTGCCATATCTGATGAATCTTTTCCGCTACCAGCTTCGAGATGCCATACGGAGTATTGGGTGTAGGCAGAGTGGTTTCTTCTTTCAATGCTTCAGCAGCACCATACGGAGCTATCGAACTAGTGAAAACTATTTTCTTAATTCCGTGCTTTTCTGCAAAAGCACATACATTTTCCGCTCCACGGATATTCGTTTCAAAATACTCACGATCGGGATGTCCGGGTGTGCGGTGTACCGCAGCAAAGTTGAAGATGATGTCCTCGCTCGATACTGGCACGTCCAGCTTGATAGGCTTGCGCACATCACAATAAATAAACTTGGACGCTAAGGTTTCTCCTTCCTTCAATGGAGAACGGTAATGACCTTTTACGGCAGGAAGCGGAGTGCCCGGTTCCACAATGTCCAGATTATAAATGTTCGCTTCGGGATGTACTTCTTTCAAAAGTTTGGTGAGGTGAGTACCGATAAATCCGGTACCGCCAGTGATAAAATAATTCATATGCTTAAAATCTTTTTTAGATTAAATATTGATTGCTGATGGACTCATGACTCATAACACGTCTGATTGTCTCTGCAAACATGTCAGCTACAGTCAGTTGTTTTACCTTTTTACATTCTTTATAGAATGGAATACTGTCGGTAAAAACTATTTCGTCCAATTCAGAATCCTGTATGCGTCTTGATGCAGGATCTGACATAACGCAATGAGAAGCCATAGCACGCACTGATATGGCTCCAGCCGATTTAATAACATCAGCTGCTTGTACTATTGTTCCGGCTGTATCCACCATATCATCAATCAGAATGACATTTTTATCTTTTACATCACCTATAATCTGAATAGACGAAACAACATTGGCTTTTTCGCGTGTCTTATGTCCCAACACCAAAGGGACATTCAAATATTTAGCATATAAACTGGCACGTTTTGAACCGCCTACATCTGGAGTGGCTATAACGAGCTTCTCCAAATTTAGCTTTTTTATATAAGGAAGGAAAATGCTGGACGCATACAAATGATCTACTGGAATATTAAAGAATCCTTGTATTTGATCGGCGTGCAAATCCATCGTTATCAATCGGTCAATGCCGGCCACACTTAACATATCCGCCACTAACTTTGCACCTATAGAAACCCGTGGCTTGTCTTTCCGATCTTGACGTGCCCAGCCAAAATAGGGGATAACAGCTATGATATGTTTCGCTGATGCTCGCTTGGCAGCATCAATCATTAATAACAATTCCATTAGGTTGTCCGAAGTTGGGAAAGTGGATTGGACTAAAAATACGTGTTTACCTCGAATAGATTCCTCAAATGAGACAGCAAACTCACCATCCGCAAAATGCAATATGTTCATATTGCCTAAGGGACAACTCAAACTTTTGCATATTTTTTCGGCAAGATACTTTGAATTGCTTCCCGCAAAAATTTTAAAAGGTTCTTCCATGATAATCAGATAGGATATTCATTTTAAAAGTTCAAAATTGATGCTTTCTGTTTCCAATTTTTCTAGGGTATGTGCCGTTGGATTTACAACAATATTCTTCAATTTCTTTATTTTTAATAAAGGTATGTCATCATAATGGTCTGTCATTAGAACATCTAATGTCAGATGATGTTTCTCTAATTGTTTCAATGTGTTTTTACATTTTATTTCCTTTACATTTTCTTTCCAATTATGTATCTGCGAAGGCATCGGAGTAGCGCAGACACTATCAAAAGACAGCCGTTCAGCTATCAAAGAAGCATAACTGCAAGGAGCAGCGGTAGACAGGCATAAAAAGAAGCCTTGTTTGCGATAAGCCAAAGCGCATTCGTAAACTTTTCCGTTCCGAAAAGGTAAAATGGAGTCAACAAAGTCATTCAAGCGTTCCTGGTTCATGAAATGTGCCGAATGTTTTAATATGTGACGTTTCATCTTTTCGTGACTGGTCAAACGGCATTTCCTTAAACCTACCCAAAAGGCTAAGGCAACGGCTATATCCAAACGACCTTTTTGGCAAGCCAATTTTCCAACAAATCCTATATAGTGCTTGAATGTGTTTATGGCCAATAACGTACCGTCCAAATCTATTACAATTGCTTTCTGCATCACCGCTTCTTTTTTACATCGTTCGACCATGGGAAACGTACCAACACCCTATTATGGTACAAGAAAAAGTCAGCGTCAATTATCGGATGGGGAGTTGTGACCGTAATTACTGCTATCTTTATTGCTACATTATCATAATGCGATTCCAAATATTCTTTCAGCAGATTTAAGGTTGCTCCCGAATCTATAGCGTCATCTACCAGTAATATGTTCTTGGGATTTTCTTTCAAGAAAGAGTCAATGTCATTGGGAATGGCAATTGTTCCGCTACGTTTGGGATTATGCTTCCGAGCCTTTTTCTCTAAAACAACAGACTCCAACATTCTCAACCAATTCAATAAAAAAGTTGGAGAATATTTCAAGACCAGTTTTAGCAATCCATTTTCTTTCTGCTTTGTATCAGGACGTTGTATTTTAATCTCTGCATACTTCCTGCCAGGCATTCCCGATAAAGTCTTAAATATTTCACGACCTACATATCCGCCTCCTGTTAATACTCCTATCACTAAATCCGGATTATATTCCTTGTCTATTTTTTGAGACAATAAAAGGCAAGACTCGGAGAAATCCGAGCCTAATAATGTAATTACTTTCATAGTAAATTATTTTAGAATTTCAACAAAGAATGATAGAATATATAGAAACGATAGTTGAAACGAAATCCCCAACTATAATGACTTTGTTGGGTTGTTGGAGAAGCATTTGTATCATGACGCCTATAATGTATAAGGTTGTCTGACAATAATATTCCTTTATATTTTAAATGAAGAATAGCGGCAATCCACATATCATGCCATAAAATAGACTTAGGAAATGGTAAAATATCCTTCAAACATTTTCGTCGAAAAGCCATACAGCATCCTAAATATCCCATTTTCCATAAATTGGGAAAGTAACCATACTTCGTTTTTCTTAAAGTAAAATAATCTGTATTTGTAGATTCTCCTTTAGTATTGACAATTAACGCATTATGTACGACAAAGTCCTTTGATTGAAGGGATTTTATACATTTATCAACTTTATCGCTACACCAGATATCATCTTGATCACATAGAAACAAGTAATCTCCTAAAGCATGCTTTAAAGCGTTTTCAAAATTTGGGACCACTCCATGATGATTTTGATTATGATACACCTTAATACGTGAATCCTTATAAGAAGCTATTATTTCAAATGTAGCATCCGAGCTGCCATCATCTGAAATGATAATTTCATCATTTACAGACAATTGAATAAGTATAGAGTCCAATTGTTCTTTTAAATATTTTGCACCGTTATAGGTGGCAAGACAGACTGAAATCATCGTAATTTTTTATATAGTAAATAACATTTTCTTAAAAGCCAAGCAAGTATGCCATTTTGTTGTTTGATAAATGAATCTATATGCTTTTCAAATTCCTTATCAGGATTTTTCGAACTAAATCCTTCATAATTATAATATGAAATCATTATAGGGATATATTGGAACTGATGCGTGGGGAAAATGGTTAGGTTGTATATATAATCAGCATATACTTTATATGCTAAATCATAAGAATGATTTTTGTAAACACATTTTGGGTAGAAAATGGATTGATGGCAAATATTTTCTAATGAGATAATGTATTTATTGAATTTCCCTTTGTACAAATCATTTCGTGTATTTCTATAAACATCTCCATAGTAAACACTATTTAAGGAAGTGATGTGGTTTGCTACTTGATTTAAGGTGTTGAACGAAGCGAAATGATCATCGGCTCCTAAAAAAATAACGAAATCTCCATTAGCGTGTTGTAATCCTTTATTCATAGCATCATAGATGCCTTTATCCGGTTCTGAAATCCAAAACGAAATTTTGTCTTTGTATTGCTTTAATAGATTGACAGTATTATCTGTACTTTTCCCGTCAATTACAATATATTCAAATTGGACATTTTTTTGATTTACGACGGATAAAATTGTTTCTTCTAAAGTCGTCTCTGCGTTATAAGTTGTGGTTACAACTGAAAAGATTATATTCTTCATAGAAAATATGTTTTAAGGATATTTTCAAATCATGATGTTATTGTAGAGTAATTAGCTCTTATAATTTTGCATGGGTTTCCTGCTGCAATAGAATCAGGTGGAATATCATGAGTAACTACACTCCCACTGCCAATAATACTTCGTGCTCCAATAGTGACGCCTTTTAGTATGATACATCTTGTTCCTATCAAAACGTCATCTTCTATAAAAGTAATCCACAATACAAGACAGCGTTTAAAACAATGTACACATTACCATTTGAATAAATTACACAACTTTGCAAACTATTTCTTTAAAGAATCTCCTATAACGCTCTTTTATATTTTTAGGACCACAGATTTCGGGAAACGTTGCCTTTTTATTTCTAGTTTTAAAAAGATTCAATAATTCATCCGCAGTATGGAATGAGGGTATATTTAAATCTTTGAATTTGTCATTAGGAGTTAATGATGAATAATGATACACTTCACCACCCCAATATAATATTTCGAATAAAACAGTAGAGTTTGAAATGATACAAAAGGAAATTTCATTAAAAAACTCTATTAGAGATGTTGCCTTTTCACAAGTTTTTCCATGATTATTATTAATCCTGTTCGCATATTCGTTTCCCTTAAAATTGGGATGATAACGAACAATAAAGCCATAATTCATTTTTTCTGCAAATATATTTGCTATATCAATCATTATAGAGTTATTCTCTTTTTCGTATTCTCCGTCTAAAATTATCCCAAATACTTTTTTAGAACCAAACTCCATTGATTGTGAATTAAGGCATTTTGCGATACCTAATACTTTTATTTTATTTTCATCTAGTCCGGCTTTAATTGCCTCATTTTTTGTGAATTGATTCCATACTAAAAAATAATCACTTATAAAATTTTTAAATTCTAAACCTGCAAAATCAATATTATTCTCTATCTCTTTTCTAGGTGCCAACATAACTCCATGTTGTAATGTTGCGGTTTTAATTCCATTCAATTTAAATAATTGAGAAAAATAATTATCTATAGGATAAGCATCATATAATACAACAAGTAATTGATACTTGTTTATATTAACCAGATGTTCTAACTCGTCTTGTTTATCTTTGATTTCAAGTAATATTCGTAAAGTTAAAATAGTTTGCTTAAATAAATATTTTTGTTTCAATAAAACTATTCCCCATGTAAAACATAACAAAGACATTTTGTAAAATCGTTTTAAAGAAAACGCTTTAATTATATTCCATTTAATAAAATCATATTGCTTATTTTCAATCGTATCAGCAACATCAAGAAACAATTTCATTATATCTTTTCTATCCCTCACAGGATTGTATAAGAATAATATTTTGTTATCTTGCCTAGAATGGATTTCAATTGTATGATATTTGTAAATTAGATGTAATATTAACCCACTTAAAGACCTCAATAATTTATAAAAACGTTCCCATTTACTTCGCGTTTTATTCTCTATTTCTTCAATAGAGAGTTTCCAGTCGAAAACTTTGGTAAAATCGCAAAAATACAATCCTTTAAAATGCATCATATTTTAATTATAGAATGTGGTTAATAAATTCTCTTACACACCCATCTCCTCCTTTTCTTGTCATTATATGGATATCAGGAATCGCTTTCACTTCCTCGTAAGCATCAGCAGGACATGCCTTTACACCTACAGCTTCAAGCAATTCCATACAATTAATATCATCACCGATATAGGCAACTTCATCCAATGTGATGCCAAGTTGTTCGCATATGTCTTTTGTGACTGCCAATTTTCCGCCGTCTCGTTTTCCTTGATAGAGGAAATCCACTTTCAGCTTCTTGGCGCGGTTCTCTACAATCTTGGTGTTTTCTGAAGTAATGATACCGGTCTTTATGCCGACCTCACGCAATAGCTGGAAGCCCATGCCGTCACGGGTGTTAAACTTCTTCAGCTCATCACCATTTTCTGAATAATACATGCCACCATCAGTCAGCGTGCCATCCACGTCACACAAGAAAAGACTGATCTTGACCTCTTTGCGTTTGGACAAGACATGCTTGCGCATCAGGTTCTCCAATACCACCCAGTCATCCGGCTCGTCAATCTCCGTTGCGGTATATTCCGGCATCTCGTAAATGCCGATATGTCCACTGAGACGGTTGCCCGATTCAAGAATATTCCTTACCTTATTTATATAGAAAGCTCCGTTCTCCATCAACATCCCTGAAAAGTTTTGCCTGCGAGGACGATTTCTGTAGTCGTAATTCATACTTGTACCATCTTCATTCCAGAAGAAACGGTAATTACGTACACAAGTCAAAATAGAATCATATTCTCCTTTACCATACACAGTAAGAGCTTCCGTAAAATGTACCGTTTCCGTCAAAGGCGATGTAGCCTGCACCAACATGAAGATGTCATCACTGGGAAGTTGAGCGTAGTGGATATACTCCAGCATAACGCTTTCTGTACTTGCCGTGTCACAGGCGTTCTCCGCAGAGCGTCGGTACACCTTGGTTTTTTTGTAAGACTGAGATGTCACTACGCGCTCTATCTTGTCAGAGTCTGTGGCGACGATTACCTCGTCCACCTCGGGACAATCCTCCAAAGCTTCGATGTTCCAGCAAACTAACGGCTTGCCGCAAAAAGGTTTGATGTTTTTAAGAGGGATGGACTTACTGCCACCCCTTACGGGTATGAATGCTATTGTTTTCATAAAAGCATTGTATTACTTTCTTGTTTTACAATAATATTGTTTCGATTTCTCTCGATTTGTCCTGCCATGTAATAAAAAAACACTCCAAAATAAACGGTCGCATATCTTGTCATATTGGATGAAATAAAACTGCCAAACAAGAAACATGCTATCAAATATGCGAGCATATCAGCATGGGAAAATTTGACTTTGATTGCGATTACTATGTTTTTCAAATAACTAATTATTAAAAAAACAAAAAGTGATAAACCCAAAATGCCGAAATTATACAATATGTCTATGAAATCATTATGGGCTCCTATTGCATTCCAAAGGAATCTATATGTTAGTTTATGGGAAGCTTCGTAGCCATTACCGAAAATTATAGTCAATGCATCTTGATTACTTACATCATTTAGAATCAAGTCCCATATTTCTTCTCGTCCATTGGATATGTCGTCTCTTTCGCTCCAACGTCCTAGCCAGTCTGACAAAAAAGTATCAAAATAGATATCAATAATATAGTAGCCAATAAATGCAACCAATGATAATGACAGGATTGCCTTCACGTTGATTCTTCCATTAATAAGCAAAGAAATTATTAATCCGACAAACATCGTTACCAAGGGACCACGTTTGGTTGAAAGCATCATGACAATGGCAAACAAAAGTATAATCGATATACGTAAAGGCTTGTTCAATATAAATAAAACAGAAGACATCCATAACAATAAGTAAGGAACGGTTTGATATAGAAAGGTACCAATTTCACTACCTATAGATAAACTTGCCACACCTCCATAAGACAACATTATGAAAAAGGAATACAATAAGGCAACAATGGTAATACCCGCGATAATCTTTTTAGTCAAATCCATCATTATCTTATTATCCTTATATCCCATAATCCAAAATGATATTCCCGTAGTAATGAATACATGATAGAACAAAGGTTCGTAAGGATTATATATTTCACTTAAAGGAGGGGTCAGAATTTGGTAGACCAATACTAATATAACATATAAAAGACTGCATTTTATTATACCCGTTTTGTCTAGTTTAAGCAATTTCCAGTTAGAAAGTATAAAAATAAAATTGAAAGCACTTAGTAAATAACATCCTAAGCGTACACCTCCAACTTGTAGAATCTGCATTAACCCCAACAAATAAATACAAGGCAAAATATATTTAGATATAATGTTCAGCATGACCAAGAAAAGTCTATTTATTTAATAAATCGATTAGATAATTGAGAAAAGACATACCCTCCCAAAAAGCAGCACACGAAAGTCAGTATTGTGAATGCATCTTTATTTGTAATAAAATGCGGAAATATGGCAAACCAAAGTATCTGGAATAAGAATACGTGATAAGTAAGCCTTCCAAGGAAAAGGATTTTACTATATTGCATATTTTTTAAAAGATACATGCTTAAGGCCACAAGCATGGCTGGATAGAATGCGGCAAAGCCGTTCTCTCCCGTACTCCATCCTGCATTCTCGAAGAACAAGTAGGGAATATCCAAAGACGAATAATTTCGTAAATACAAGTAAATGGCAGATAGCACTGCAAACCACCACATCCTTTTAATAAACCAAAAAGGTGATTTTTCTTTTATAATCATCCCTAATCCAAAGCAAAGAGCATAACGCAATGGACATGATGAGTAAATAGTTTTCCCACATGAGTTTGATGCTTCATAAATCACATCAAACATATACCCTAAAACGAACAACAAACTGAGAAAAATCCCTATAGACATACGTTCCTTCATGCGATATATCAGTGGAGATACCAATACGAATAGGAAATAAAGCAATATCCAATATGTTCCCGGACCGGCGAAAGGCAACAAGCCTATAGGAAGATAATGTATAGAGAATGGTTTGTGTAGAATAATGGCAATGATCAATGAAACGATGTAAAGCATGAAATAACTCAGATAGGACTTGCCGAGCGAATGCCAATTTATCGTCTCTCTACAATTATATCCCATAAGCACCATGAATATCGGTACGGCTTGTGCATACCAAAACACACCTCCATAAGTTGTTTTTCCAATCATATGTATGATAAGGACACCGCAAATGGCAAATAGCTTTAATAAATCTAACGAAGCGATTCGATGTTGTAATCTTGACATGTTCATTTCATCTATTTCCAATTCCCTAATAAATAATGTCGAGTTATTTTATATTTGGACAATAATAAAACGGTGATGTAGCTTATCAAAAGAATACAAACAGAAATAATTGGCACAAATATCCAATCATAGAGGTATTCATTCAAGCCCAATTCTTTTCTACCATAAAATTGAAATACTATGGTTTGGACAATGTATATTCCTAATGTATGTTGTCCTAAATTGCCAAACAAATAGAATTTTTTCAGAAAATAGACTGAAGATATTATCAACAAAATTCCAGCACAGCCTGCCATTAACCTTAAAGCCGCCCGCAATACGTCCATCGGCTGTGAATTATACATATAGCATTCATAGTCCCAATAATGAAATGAAATGCCAAGAAATATAACCGAACAAAGGAAAGATACCCGTTTGTGTTTTAACACCCATCTCTCAGCACAAGAATTGCGAAAGAGATGTCCAAAAATGAAAAACAAATAAAGGTACTGTGCATTAAATAATATTCCAGATTTATAATACCCGATAATTTGTAGCATTAGGAACAAAACAACGAATGCTAATATTTTACCCTCCCAATTGTTAATTTTTTGTTTATTGCAAATAAATACAACGAAGTATGTACATATCGAGCAAATAAACAGACATTTGAGAAACCACAAATCCCCTTTTAATAAGGGAAAAAACTGATGTATATCAAATATTCCTTTATTACAACAGTCTGCAATAAAGATGAAAGGGGTTGCAATAATAGCAGGAATAATCAGAGTCTTTACTTTATTTTCAACATAATTTCTCGGATTTCTGTTGGCATTAAAGAAATATCCAGATACGAAAATAAATAAAGGCATATGAAACATATAAATGAACATATATATAGGATTTTCCCACCAACTTGTTTGTCCAATATCAATGTGGGATATTGTATGTCCATATATGACTAAAAATATAGCTATCCCTTTTATATAATCGTACTGAATATTTCTTTTGGTGGTTGTTACCATTTCACTTGATGTTTTTTCAGTTTATCTCTCTGCACTTTCTCTATATCGAGAATATCCTCTTTCTTATAAGTCAACGCTTTTGCCACGGCACGGCAGTCGCGAGCTAACTTACGCACACCGTCCGGTTCCAAAGATGCCGCATGATCTGTACCTTTCCATGTACGGTCAAGCGTATAGTGACGCTCTATCCATTCAGCACCTAAAGCTACGGCAGCACTGTCTACAGCTATCCCCAAGTGATGACCGGAAAAGCCTATGGCTTTTACCCTATCTGCATACAATTCACGCAAACGAGTGATTTCAAGCAAGCAAATGTCCTCGAAAGGCACGGGGTAACCCGATGTGCAATCATATATTACCAAATCCTTGTTACGGCCTTTGGATTCAAAGAATCGGATAATCTGTTCTTCTTCATCACGGGTGGTCATGCCGAAAGACAAATGGATTTCACCGCCGAAATTATCGCTCAGATATTCCAACAATCCTTTGTTCAAGTTGCAGGCGGAAGGCACCTTTATCAGATTGGGATGCAGCGTGCAGATTTCCTTAGCGGAAGTGATGTCCCATACCGAGGTGGAATATTCCACGCCGAACTCGTTACACCATTCCTGCAACTGGCGGTGCTGGTCAAGGTTGAATTCCAGAAATTCCCGGTGCTCACCGTATGTCTTTCCGTAGGAATTCTCTGGATGGGGATGTGGGGCATTGTATTCCTCTGGTGTCAACAATTCCTTAACGCACCGTTTCTGGAACTTGACAACATCCACCTTGCAATAAGTGGCTGCGGTCATGATCATCTCTTTTGCGATTGCCATGTCACCTTTGTGGTTGCAACCGATTTCTGCAATGATTTTTGGAGCTTTCATTTGTTTTTGATTATAGATTTTATATAATTCATGTTCTGTTGGGTAATATTCCACAACTTGCGTTGTTCGTCTTTGAGGATAGGAATCAATATTTCTGTAGATTCATACAGTTTTTTCGCTTTTTCAAGCAATTCTGCTTCAAAAGACGGATTCAATACATCTACTCCCCATTCTGGATGATGTATGTCATCTAAGAACCATTGCATTTTATCATGGGAAATAATAGAAAGGATGGGGGTGTTGCATCCAAAAGGAATCATTTGTGCGTGTCCACGCATGCCAATCACGAGCCTTGGACGAGAATACGCAGAAAACATATTGGCTATATCTTTAATTTCCACATATTCGTAAGGTACAGACAATTCATCCAAATATGAACAGATTTTTCCATCTGATGCCATATGGGCATATACTTTTATCTTGGTTGTTTCAGATAGTTGCAAGATTACCCTAGCGATTGAAGTAAGAACCTTATCATCTGCTTTTCTCATACCCTGGCGATCGAAAGCACAATTCAGTGCTATAAAATCCTCTTTTTGCGTATATTTAAACATATCGGGATATATCAAAGAGGTTAGGGTTGTCATGCAAGGCTGAAAAACCAATTTGTTTTTAAGATTTTGTGTACGCAGATAGCGTTTCACGTTTTCTATGCTACCATGATTTCTTAATCCGACAAAGGAGGCTTTTTCAACAAATTTATTTATATGTTCTGTAAATATAGGGTCAAAATCATCTTGTCCTCTAAATCTGTTATAACCGATGGCAAAAGCTATCAATGGAGATTCTATTTTATCTAACATATCTAAACTGCAGCTCCATTGCCAACCCGATAAATCATTGGGATTCGTATCTTTTAAAAATAACCCTCCTCCACCAATTACAACTAAATCAGAGCGATTGTAAACTGAAATATCAGAAAGTGTCACTTTTTTATATACAGACTTATTAATCCATTTTTTAACGCCTATCTGCAAATTGAAAAGATTTCTTAATGCAATAGGTAAATAGATATCTCCCATATTACCATTTCCATACGCTGATATGTGGGTTACAATAATACCTGAATCGGAAACAAAGGGATATTGTGAAATACATGGCACTTTGTCACCAATAACTAATTTATAGATTTTTCTTAAAATCATTTTGATAATTCTCATTTGATACGTTGTTTTAATTGTTGTAAAATGAATGATTTTTCAATATGTGTGAATCCTGTCGTAAAAATTAGAATACAAGATAGACTCATCTGAACAGCTATGGTTGCAATAATATTCATTGTTGAAATAACAGACATTAGAGTATAAAATAGCAACATAAGAAATATAAGTGGGATACTTATCCTCACAATAACGTCCTTCATATAATCATTTATGGATAAACCTATAATGTTTTTACAGATATATAATCGTGGGAACATTGACAAAACGATTATTGCCATATTTATCCATAATGTAGTTTCAGGATTATAACCCAAACGGAGGAATATATAAGATATAGGAATATTTAAAAGGAAAAGTATGGATACCGTCAATTGGTATATTTTTATTTTGCCAGAAGCCTGTAACATATTGGCTAAAGGAACAGATAACACTTCAATCAATGATGACAGCATTATTATTCTCAAAAAAACGACCGTATGTTCAGGTACCTCTTTTAACCAAATGGACAGGATTTCTTCCGTATTCAGCATAATAGGAATCGTGATGACCAACATCAAATAGAAAGCATATCTTGAACTTTGATAGCCCAAGTCCAACATTCCTTTCGTGTTTCCTCCGGCATAAAGTTTCACCAGTTGCGGACGGACAGCCGTATAAAAATTGTTCGTGAAATTAGTAATGGCATTGTTTACTTGAAGTGCGATGCCATACGCCGCATTTAACACAGGATTGAAGAACAGGTTTATTAGGATGTTCAGCCCTTGCCCTCGTAAAATATTGGCTAATGCTCCAATCATGTTCCATCCTGCGAACGAAAGCATATTTCGGAACAGGTTGTGATCTTTGTAATGGCTGTATCGGCAAAAATCAAAATACCGGCGGCAATACCATACATAATAAAGTTGGACAGAAGCTATGACGATGAACATCAATATGGCATACACTTTCAGATGATCCATTACGATATAGGGTAATAGCCAAGCGATTGCCAACTTTAGCCCAGCATCGACAATACTTGAATAGGCAAATACACTCATGCGTTCCATCGCTATAATGGAAGCGTTATATGGGATGCATAGCAACGTGACTATAAATGACAATATGGAACTTTGATAAACAAAGTTAGCCGCTGTCAAGCGTTCCGCTGGAATCGTCAATTGATTATTGACAAACCATAATCCTATTGTCTCAGACAATAACAGGATAATGCCAACCAGTAACAAATAAGTGTACATGGAAACAGAAAAGACTTTGGTAAGGGAACCATTATCCTTTTTTCCCATTTCAAAAGACAGGAACCGCTGCGTGGCAGAAGCCATAGTTCCACTCAGGAAACTGAACAATGACACAATGCCTCCAATCACGTTGTAAATTCCATAGTCTTCTGCTCCCAATACGTCCAGTATTACTCGTACCGTGTAAAGAGACACAGCCATCGTGATGAGTTGTCGAAGATAAAGGAAGAGCGTGTTCTTGGCTATGCGCTTGTTGTTGGTTGAATAATCTGTCATACAAATTATTTTGTAGTCCACCAGAGATTCGAACTCTGACCTGCATCTTTTAGATAAGGATATGATATTATCCCTGTCCAGAGGATGCTGTACTGACCATTATACGAGTGAACTGTATATTATTTCACAATCTGCATCCGATGGCACTATGTTCCATGTCATATTGGCACAATGTTTGATATATCCTAACATTCTTTCTTTCGTCCTTACCTTTGCCTTTTGTTTGACGTTTGCAAAGCAAGCATTGCTCAATACTTCTGGAGAGTTCCAGCGTATTGCGCTTTCAAGCGAGCATACAATCATATCTGCTATATTTTTGATATTGGCTGTACAAAGAGTGAAATCATCAAATGTCAGATTCTCTATCTTATTGGGGGCTGATAGAGTTGGATAGAAAGCATGTATGGCATCTATATCAAGAGCATTGTATGCATCTTCTATTTTGGTGGAATCGATTGAAGCATGTGCCAATGCATTACGCAATGTCCGGTAATAATCAAACAAGTCTTTTTGAAAACCTGTCAGATCAACGGTAATATGTAAATCCACATTTATATGATTGATAAGCCTATTCAATTCTGTATTAGGCATACCTGCCGGAGCTTTTTTACCTATATCGAACATGGGATATCCTATTCCTTTTATGTCTTCTTGCAAGTCTTCTACAAATGATTCAAGAAAAGCACGAGGAATAATCAGATGGCGAAGGATAATTTTCTGTTTGTAATGTTCTATATCTATATTATGCAAATTCACTCCCAGTTCAGTTGCGGTAGCTTTGACATATTGATTATAGGTCATTTCTGTTGCATTATACCCTTGTTCAAGATGCCTTAAAGCAACTTCAATATATTGTGTGAAAGCATCCATTTCACCTAATTGCTTCTTAAGCTTCTTCACAGAAGGAAGGGTGAACGATGTCCCTCTAATCGATTTGTTGTGCATGGCTATAACATTGTAACGTTATATGGAAATGTCCTTGCATATTATTGACATTGAAACTTTCCCCATATATTCAACGCAAACGGCACACCATAATCCTCGTATGCCTCCGTATGTTTCAACTTCTCCAATTCGTCTTTCAACCGCTGCAACTCAGCCGCTGGAAAATTCCCGCTCTTGATAGAGTCGATGATTGCCTCCATCATGTCTTGACAAACGTAATCAGGACTGTACATGTCATCAAAATAGTTGTAATGCTCGTCTTCTACGAAGTGGTAAGTGAGGCTTTCAAGTACTTCCAGCAGGACGGTTACGGCCTCGGCATAATTTCCTTGACTGATCGATTCACAAACCGTTTTCCGATAGGGCGAAAGCAGGTTGGCGATGGTGTCTAAATCCTCGTCAATATTACGCTTGCTGAACACAGCTTCAATTTCCGCTTTCAACGGAGTCAATTCGATGTCAGTACGTAATTTGTCTTTCATACGCTGACGGATATAGCTCATTTTAAGTTTGTGAGTTTATGAGTTTGTGAGTTGACATCCTGCCCTTGTTTTTATGAAGATACCTTCACGGGGCGGTGAAGGTAGACCTCACTCTTGTAACGGATGAAAAGCCTTTCAAAATCTTCACTGCTGTACATATCATTATAATTTTAATGTTTACAGTGCGAAGGCAGGCACATCTATCTGAACGGGCAATACGTCAGTTTTGGACGCTTACATTATTATCCCCCATATTCAGCTAGAAATTCGACAGGAGTGTATATTTTTAATAAAGTAGGCGAGACATGTTGGAAATCATGTATGTTCAATGTTAACAGGACATCGCAACCGGATGATAAGGCAGCCTGATATTGATAACTGTCCTCAATATCGTTAAAATGAATATCGTCTATACCAGCTTTCCAGCTTATTCCGCTTTCAATGTGATATTCCAGAAGCAAGCCATTCAAGATACGCCTTAATTCAGATATACGTTCGTCTTTTTCAAGTCCATCTTTTTTCAGATAATTTTCTATGAGGTAAGTCAACGTATAAAAAGAACCGCATGACAAGACTTTCTCTACATCCATCCTGCTCAAATAATGGAATATTCGCCTTATCGTTTCAGCTTCTTTGCGTTTGAAGAGATATTCTATAATGATGTTAGTATCACAAAACACTTTCATAGCTGATACTTGTCTTTTAAGTATTCATCCCTCATTTCTTTGTAAGACAAACCATCGTCATGGTTCAGTATACCGTAGAGCTCGTCTAATGAATACGGTTTGTCAACATGGCCGGACAATATCTCTTCTTTCTTCTGCCTGTCTATATCCTTGGACAAAAGGCGTTGCAACTTGATTTTTACGTCAAGGCTTTGTGAACGAATAATATCAAACAGTTTATCCGCCATTTTGTCGTTTGGTTCAATAGTTACAGTTGTTGCCATAAGTGAAAAAAATATAACTCTACAAGGCAAATATAGCCGTTTCTATTTTATTAAGCAAATGTCTGAATGAAAAATTTTGGCAAAATGAAGACATTCGTACTGCTTTTTTAAAGGATATATACTGCATCGGCAGTTGCAGTATATATTCATCGGCAGTTGCAGTATATATTCATCAGCAGTTGCAGTATATATTCAACTGCCGATGCAGTATATATTCATTT
>NZ_NFJG01000028.1:0-37316 GCF_002159755.1 Bacteroides sp. An269 | reverse complement strand
AAAATATTTTTTATAACTTGCCACTGTTTTTCAGTCAGGTCGGTTGGATACTGTGTCATAACTTTATTGTTTGGTACCTTTAAAGATATAACATTTTTCCAATTGACCGGCTGATTTGAGATCTGAAGATGCTTATAACATTATTCTTGAATCAATTCAAAACAGTTTCTTATAATTATATTTTTTTCAGATTCATTGTCGTTTGATTTAGGTGATTCGCTCTTGCGGGAGACTGTCATTTCACCAGCACTGTCCCGCCTTCGGGCTGGATGGTCACTTTCACTCCGGACGGTTTCTTTATCCTTGTCTTTCCCGTCTGAAGGGTGCGGTCTTTCGTGTCCGAATAGTACGACACTTCGTCCCCTTCGCTGAGCATAGGAAGGTTCAAGGTCAGCTTCAAGGGTTCTTTCCCGGCATTGATTCCGGCGATGTACCAGCGGTTACCGTGGCGGCGGGCCAGTACGCAGAACTTGCCGGGATAGCCGTCGATGAACACAGTCTCGTCCCATGTGGTAGGCACTTCTTTCAGGAGGTCCAGTGCGGGACGGGGAGCGTCGGTCAGGTTGTTCGGTGTGATGGCGAAGTTCTGTATCGGATTCTGGAAGAGGACAGCTGTAGCGAGCTGGAATGCATCGGTGGTCTTTCTGATTGCGCCTCCGTCGTTCGTGCGGTTGTACCGCTTGTTCAGGATGCTGCCACCGAACTCCATGCAGCCTACCGTGTTGCGGATGAACGGGTGCAGGCAGGCATTGAACGCTTCCATATCGTCATAATGCTGGCTGAACATGAAGTTTTCCGAGGCGAGCACCGCTTCGCTGCCCACATAGTTGGGGTACATGCGCTCCCATCCGCGGGGAAGTGTACATCCGTGGAAAATGACCATCAGCCCGTAGTCGTCCGCATCGCTCAGAATGGCTTCGTAGAGGCGCATCGTCTCCTGCTTGTCTCCTCCGAAGAAGTCTACTTTGATGCCCTTCACGCCTATCTTCTTCATCCATTTCATTTCCTTCTTGCGCTCGATGGGGTTGTCCATTCGGTTGGTCGGTCCCTGCACGATGTCGTTCCAGTAGCCGCTCGAGCTGTACCAGAGGAACAGGTCGACGTTCTTAGAGCGTGCGTAGGAGACGAGCCGCTCGATTCCGTCCTTGCCGATGTTCGTGTCCCACCAGTTGTCGACCAGTGTGTACTTGAAACCCATCTCCGAGGCAAGGTCGACAAATTTCACCTGGTCGTCGTAGTTGATGCTCGCGTCCTGCCATACCAGCCAGCTCCATGTGCCCTTGCCGTACCGGTAGACGTGTTCCGAAGCGTAGCGCGGCTCCACCACGTCCCAGGGGACGGTGGTCTCGACTATCGGCTTGAGGTTGTCGCCGACCGTGATTGTCCTCCACGGGGTCGAGCCCGGCAGGGCAAGGCCGGGGGCGACGGTTCCGTTCCCGTTGTTCTCCTCCGGCATGGGGAAGGCGACGGTGAACAGGCCTTCCGGCGTGGCGTCGCTCAGGTGCGAGGCGCAATACCTTGAGTCTACACCGGTTTCGCTCACCAATGCCCATCCGTCATCGCCGATGCGGAACAGGCCGGGGAAGGTAAACCCTTCGCCGAACTGGGAGCGGGTGGTGAGGGGAGCGTCCGTGATGTATTCTTCTTCGTAGCTCGGTTTGGTACGCTTCCATCCTATCATCGGCTTGCTCTGGGGGGTAAGGAACACGGTGGTGTGCGACGGGAAGTCGAATCCCGTGGCCTCACGCTTGATGACGATGCTGCCCGTCTCGCCGTAGCGCGGCATCTCGTAGCGGAAGGCGATGTCGTTGTCGCTCACTCGGAAAATCACGTCCACCGGCTTCTTCTCCGCGTTTTCGAGGGTCACCGTCAGTTCGTTGGCACGGTATGCGACCTCCGAACGCTTGATGCGGTCCAGCCGGTAGTTCTCCTCGACGGTACGGGACTTCTGTCCGGCGTAGGTCATCTCCCGGCTGAAGTCGCCGACGTTCGAGACGAAGCCGAGGGGGGAGTTCTCGAGGATAGTTTTCCCCCGGTAGGTCACTGAATAGAACGGATTGCCGTCCGTCACTGATATGTCCACTTTAAGCAGGTTGTCCGGTCCGGAAACCGTGGCCTGTTGCGCCCAGAGGGATGCGCCCCCCAGCGCGAGCACGAATAATGCGATTTGTCTTTTCATGGTGAAAGTTTTGTATGGTTTTGTTGATGAATGCAATCGTTCGTTTTTTTTCGTTATAAAATAATGAATCTTCCGGTCGTGCGCAAGTCCGGCACGGCTGTCCTGACCTCTGACAGCTCCAATCCTGCAGGATAAGCACCGTCCCCGCCGGGGGTAACACTTATCCTGACGTTTTGATACTTTCCCGCCCGGGGACAGTACTTATCCTGTAGGATTAGTGTTGTCCTCGGGCGGTATCGGCTTTTTTCCTGACGTTTTGCTACTTTTCCCTACCGCGCGCACGTTATTTCGCGGGTGGAGGCTCCGATGCCTTCCCCCTCCACGGTCAGCGTAGCCGTTCCGGTTCCGCCGTCGCTCTGGAGGAGAATCTGCGCCAAGCCGTTGAACGTCTTCACATGGTAGGTGCGGGCGTTGCGGTCCGTCGGACGCTCGTCCTCCTTGTAGGCCGGGTCTCCGTTGCCCACGCCGAGTATGCGTACCGGGCCGTCCACCGTCAGCTTGAGCGGAACGCAGGCGGCCGGGGTGAAGTTCCGCTTCCCGTCCTGAAGTTCTACGCGGACGACCGCCACGTCACGGTTATCCGCGCATATCGTGTCACGGTCCGCGTCCAGCAGGATGCGCCGCGGCGCTCCGGCGGTGCGCACGGTGCGGACCAGCAGGCGTTTTCCGTTCCGATAGCCGACGGCCTTCACCGTCCCGGGCCGGTAGACCGTCTCCCACGACAGATAGCCGTTCTCCGGCATCGGCTTGCGTCCCAGTTTCTTTCCGTTGACTATGAGTTCCACCTCGTCACAGTTGCTGTACGCCCATACGCTCACGCTGTCCCCTTCGTGTCCTTCCAGATTCCAGTGGGGGAAAATGTGCAGCACGGGCTCGTCCGTCCACCACGCCTTCAGGTACCATGCCTCATCCTTCGGGAATCCGCAGTAGTCGAAGATTCCCTTGTGCGAGCCGGTCTGCGGATATCCGATGGGGTTCGGCTCGCCGCGGAAGTCGAATCCTATCCAGTAGAACAGTCCTCCGAGCCAGGGACGTTCGTCGTAGAACCTCCATCCCCGTCCGATGCGGTTCAGCGTTCCGTCCTTTTCGTCAGGGGTGCGGTTGAGTGTGGCTATGTGTCCCTCCTTCGTGTTGTCGTAATAGATTCCCCTCGTTCCGCATCCGGAGATTTCCTCTGTGCCGATACCGATGCGTTTGGGGTATTCCGTCCGGTATTTGTCTATCGGGTTCTGGAGGATGTAGTTGTAGCCCGCCACGTCCGCGGGTATCAGCACGGACGGACCTCCGGCGGAAGCCACGGTCATGAGCCGCGACGGGTCGAAGCGGTGGCAGTATGCACGCATGGAGGCGACGACACGCTCTCCCTGTCCGCTCCATTCCATCCCCCATTCCTCGTTGCCCACGCTCCATAGGATGATGCTCGGATGGTTCCGGTCCCGTTCTATCATGCGTTTCAGCAGGCGGACATGTTCCTCGTTGACCCCGGTCAGGCGGTTTTCTTCGATGACCAGGATGCCCAGACTGTCACATGCGTCCAGCAGTTCCGGAGTCATGGGATTGTGCGAAGAGCGGTAGGCGTTGCATCCGAATTCCTTGAGACGTTTCAGACGGAAAGTCTGCAGCGCGTCGGGAACTGCGGTCCCGGTTCCGGCGTGGTCCTGGTGCATGTTCACTCCTTTCAGCTTCAGGGATTTCCCGTTCAGCAGGAATCCCCGGTCCGCGTCGAAACGGATGTCACGTATTCCGGTGGTGGTCATGTAGGTGTCCACGAGCTTTCCGTCACGTAATACTTCTGTGCGCACCTTGTAGAGGTAGGGCGTGTCCACGCTCCACAATCTTGGATTGTCTACAGTCAGTTCAGTGGAGATTGTCTGCATGGTTTTCGGTGCCAGCGGACTTCCCTCCTGTTCGTAACTCTTCACTTCCCTGCCTTCCCTGTCAAGCAGCGTGTGGCGCAGACGGTAGGAGGGAACCGTCTCCGTGCCGGAATTCTCCATTGTCGTCTCTATGGTGAGCGTTGCCCGGTCATACGGCTCTTTGAGCGTACTGCGGACGAATGTGCCGAATGGGGCCACATGGAGCGTAGATGTCTTGTTCAGCCAGACATGGCGGTAGATTCCCGCCCCTTCGTAGAACCATCCCTCTTCCATGGTTGCGTCCGCACGGACGGTAATCAGGTTCTCTCCTCCGTAGTTCAGGTATTCGGAGATGTCATACACCTGAGTGGCATATCCGCTGGGTTCTCCGCCCAGATAGAATCCGTTCACCCAGACGCGGGAGTCGCGGAAGATGCCGTCGAACTGCAGGTAGATGTGCCTGCCTTTATCCGTCTCCGGGATAGCTATAGTCTTGCGGTACCATCCCACGCTCGTCTCGGGATATTTGTGCCCGACGGTCTTGTAGCCGTGGCTGTGGCTGGCATCTTTGGAATAGGGCATATCCACCACCCAATCGTGCGGGACATCCACGCGCTTCCAACCCGAAGCGTCGAATTTCGGTGAGTATGGTCCCGTGTTGTGTACGGATGCGGCTTTGGTGAGGTAGTTGAAGGCTTCCGTTCCGCACCCGAAGTCCTTTTCGGGCGATGCGGCGTTCCCGAAGGCGAATTGCCAGTCCTCGTCAAGCCGGATCCGTTCGCGCTGTGCCCGGATGATGGTGCTGTGTCCCAGCATACAGAACAGGACGGCTGCGGCCAGAATGCGGGTAGTCAGTTTCTTGTGACTCATGCTCATTTGAATGTCCAGTATTTGAATTCGATTTGTTTTCCCTTCAATATGAAGAACAGGTCGGCTGTTCCTTTTATCTTTGCCGAAGGCTTGCATTCCAGAACCTGCATCTCCGTATTGTTTATATTGACGGAGGCGAGGAGTTCGCCTTCCGGAGTACTGCGGCGTACTTCGATCGTTCCCTGTCCGCAGGCTTTCACCTGCAGCGCGGAAGGAGCTTTCCCGAACTTTACTCCTCTTACACACAGAATGCCTGTTTCGCCGGAGACGGTCGCCGCCAGCATCTCGCCGGGCTCTTCCCCCTGTACGAACCGGATTTTCTGAGTGGCTGCAACGGTGGATGCCTGCTGGATGGTGAACGGATTCATGGGCTGTATCTGTTCCACGCCTTTCAGTGTCTGGTTCCCCATGTGGATGTCGAGGTTCTTTTCGTCCACCTTGATTTCATCTACACAAATGTTGCGGAACCCTCCGTCCGTATTGTAACTGTGCTGCAGACTCATCGTGTGGTAGAAAATGTACCATTTCCCTCGGTATTTTTCCAGATGGGTGTGGTTGTTGCTGAAATCGAAGCCGTATTCTCCCGGGTTTTTCAGGTAATTGTGACGGTATTCCCAGCTGCAGCTGTCAAGCGGGTTCTTGCTGGTCATGTATGTCATGCAGCAGGTGGTCGGCTTTTCGGTCGGGAAAGGCCAGTCGCTGTAGTCCTGCCAGTCGGTATTGTATGTATATACATAAGTCCCGTTGATGAAGTTCAGTTCATTTGCCTCAAAATGATGGGGAGCATAGATGGGTACTATCGGGCTGTCAATGCTTGTCATGTCTTTTCCTAACCGCATGATGCGTGCGCATGACCCGCCTACGGCCAACCATCCGATACCTTTGTCGTCAATGACGGCTCCGGGGTCGAAAGGAACCCTACAGTCACCCAACTCGGGATTGTTCCCGTCGATGAGGCTTTTGTCGAGCGGGCTGGACCACGGACCGACAGGAGAAGTGGAGGTCAGTACGGCAGTGCCTACTCCACTGTTGGAAAAATAGAGGTAAAAATGTGTCTTTCCGTCTTTTTCTTTCCGTTTGACGATGGACGGAGCCCATGATGCCACAATCCATGGCGCGATGCTGTCTGTCTTGATCAGACCGTGATAAGTCCAATTCACCATGTCGTCCGTTGACATCATGACCAGTGTTTTGATGTGTTCATACGTGTTTCTGCCGTCACGTCCCACTGCTTCATATTGTTGCTGGTCGTTTGTGCCGTAGACGTACAGTCGTCCGTCGTGGACGATTGCTGTCGGATCGGCGGTAAACATGAAATCCAATATCGGGTTCGCGTCTTTTGAAGTCAGTTTTGGAGAAACTTCCGGAACGACAGGCATGTATTTGAAATTGTCAAAGTCCGCATATCCTTGCCCTTCGGCGAAAAGTCCCAGATAGACACCGGTGAACCCTCCGTTGGTCTCAGTGCTCAAATAACGGGTATTCATACGTCCTGCTTCAGTGTAATGTGTGCCGTCTGTAGAATAAGCCAGGGTGTATGTGGCCGCATCTCCTTTGATTCTCAAATAAATGAAATCATCAGGCACCTGGCAGATATCCTTTTCGTAGCAGAGTTCGCTCAGGCGGTAGCGCAGCTTCAGCTTGTTCTCGGAAACGAACAGGTCATAGTGGGCGGAAGGACAAAGGTAGACAGTCATTCCGGCGTTTCCGTTTCCTCTTGCCTGCATTCTTGTGGTGGCCTGGAAATCGATGTCTTCCTGTCTGCGTCCCACGAATGTTGGTGAACAGCCGTAGTCATCCAGTTTTTTTTCGCTTCCTTTTATGCGGAGGAATCCGTTTTTCTCCGTGAGCGAATAGTTTTTTTTGTCTGGGATGCCAATCCAGTTCCATTCCGCTCCTAACTGCGGATTGTTGAAATCCCAGTCCGGACTGTTTTTGACGGTGGTTTGGGGAAGTGTCTTGACATCTTTCATATCCAGATTGATGGTACCGTCTCCGTTTACGACAGGCCATCCGTCTTCATTCCATGCGACGGGAGCCAGAAATGTTTCGCGTCCCAGCACGTGGTGCTGTCCGTTTTGCGTGCGGAAACCGAGGCATACCAGCCACCAGGAACCGTCGTGTGCCTGCACCATATCGGCATGGCCGACTCCCTGTATCGGATTGTTTTCTGCGTTCTGGTTGATGTGGGTCAGAATCGGATTGGCAGGATTGCTCTCATACGGGCCTCCGATGTTCCGGCTGCGGGCGATGGTCACCTTGTGCCCGTATTCTGTTCCGCCTTCGCTTATCATCAGGTAATACCATCCGTCGCGTTTGTAGATGTGCGGTCCTTCGGGGAAACGTCCTCCTGTGCCTCCCCATATACGCTTCGATTCGGAAAGCTGCTCTCCTGTCTTCGGGTTGATTTCGCAGAGCCAGATGGCACCATCGGGATTGCTCACCAGATAGCAGCGGCCGTTTTCGAAATAGAGTGAAGGGTCGATGCCTCCCTGTCTGATCCAGACAGGGTCCGACCATTCTCCATACGGGTTATCGGTATATACCAGAAAGTTTCCCCTGTCTGAAGTGTTGGTTGTAATCATATAGAAAGTACCGTCATTGTAGCGGATAGTGGGTGCGTAGATGCCGCCCCACATGTTTCCTCCTTTGATTTTCAGTTGGGATTCCCGGTTCAGCACGTGCCCGATCTGTTCCCAGTTCACGAGGTCCCTGCTGTGGAAAAGAGGAACTCCCGGAAAATATTCGAACGAGCTGTTCACAAGATAGTAGTCTTCTCCTGCCTTGCAGATGCTCGGATCGGGATGACATCCGGGAATGACCGGATTTTTATATCCTTGTGCAAGGCTATTTCCTGTTGTCAGGAACAATAGTGTGATCAGATAGAATGCCAGTTTCTTCATGTTTCTTGGTCTTGTTTTCGGTGAATAGACAAAGGCACATCGGCACACAGCCTGCGAGACAGTAGTTTGAAGGCCTATGTGTCTTTGTGCCTTTGAGTTTAAGATTTATCTCAGTATGGATATTGTCCTCTTTCCGCTCCTTCTTTCAGCTGGTTGTACACAGTCGGCAGCAGTATCGTTCCGGTACTGCGGTCAAACAGCCCTCCATTTTGTATATCCCATAAGAAAGGAGCCAGTCCGTTGTTCTTGGCTTGTTCTGTAACATAGCCTGTGAAGTAGCCTTGTGACTCATGACAAATCTCTTGAAGTGAATCGACTGGGTGTGTGCGGTACATGGAGCAGTATTCTCCCAATACGAGAGGTATCCCTTTGTCCACAAATTTCTTTTTCATCTTGTCGAACTGTTTACATACGTGCTCTTCCTGCCATCCTTCGTCGATGGGTCCGTATTGGGCGTACGGCTTTCCCCAGAAATAAGTGCTGGTCTCCTCTTCTTCATTCAGACAGAAATTGAACGGGTCGTAATAGTGTACTTCCACGATTGTACGTGCTGAGACAGTATCTTCCGGCAATTCCATCCACATGTCCGTTCTGTTGATGTCGGTCCGCGGGCCTTGGATGACAAGATTGCGGTAAAGGTTGTTCCCACCTGTTCTTCTGACGGCATGCACAAACGCCTGTTCGTATCTGTTGAGGACTGCCATGTCTTCACGGCTTTCTACCACAGGCTCGTTAGCTCCCGCGAAAAGCAATCGTCCGTCGTAGTCTCTGAATGTGGTGGCTATCTGTGTCCATAATTTATATACTTTTGCTTCCACTCTTGCAATGGCATCGGAGGTCATCATGGAAGCATCGCAGGAACCTTCCATCCATCCTCCGTCCCAGTGGATGTTTATGATAGTGTACATGTCTGCATTCATGCAGTAGTCCACCACTTCCTTGACCCTGTTCATCCAGTCTGGTTTGATGGTTATGCCGTCAGCTTCCAGATACTGGTTCCATGAGCAGGGGACACGGATGGCATTGAAGCCCCATGCTTTCATTTGGTCAATTATAGCTTGGGTCGTATGAGGGGCTCCCCAGGCTTCCTCTCCGCCTGTAGCTTCCAGCGTGTTCCCCAGATTGATACCCATCTGGATGGACTTGATGGTTTCGATGGCATCCTTTTCCATTCCCACAGGGTAAGTCTCCGCATTCTTTGAGGTCTGAGTGACTGTGTACTGACGGATATTTCCGCCTGCGTTCATGGTTATGGTTGCTGTACGTCCCGCATCAGTTGTATTCCTTTCTACCGCGATTTTAATGTATTGTTCGTCAGTCGGGTCGCCTGATACATTTGACAAGGTACACCAGGGTTGGTCGCTTGACAGGCTCCATCCCGTATTGGAGGAAAGCTTCGCCATGACGAAAGTCTGTCCGTAGCCGAACGTGATGCTTGTCGATTCTTGTCCGTCAATGCTGAGCGAGAAAACCGCTCCGTCCACTTTGTCGTCCTTGCAGGACTGTAGTCCAAGGACCATTGTCATAAGGAGCAGAAAAAGGTATGTTGTTTTCGTTTTCATATATTTTCAGTTTATATGGTTAATCTTCTTCTTGTTTGATGGGAATAATCCGGATATTGTCTACATATATTTCTACATTTGTGGCTTTAGTGAGGCCGGGATAATTAATATAGAAATTCAATTCGTCACTTATCTTGTTGTTCAGGAACTCACCCCAGGTCTTTTCTTCTACAAGCTTTGTTAACGGAATGCAACATTGCATCCATTTCCCGGTTTCACTTTCTTCTGTAAAACTGTTGATGGGTACATAGTTTTCTAATGTAAAATATGGATCACCCCCCGTATCAGTGCCGTTGGGATGTCCCATTGAAATTTGGATGACTGGGCCATCCATGGGTAATTCCAGATAACATTCAAATTGGAGTTCCAGTTCAGAAATCTGGGTGTATGATGGAATAACATCGGTTGAAGGCCATTTTGCTGTATTGATGAACTGTTTCCACCAAAATAGGTTGCTGGAGTCAATCGTACCTTTTGCTCCTATGCAATTGCCGGTTGAAACATATGGCGGATTTATTCCGTCTGCTACAAACGGAGGATCAGTTCCCCAGCTGAAGCTACCGATTCCATCATAATCTATTATTACATTTTCTATTGGATAGAATATTTCTTCCATCTCAGTCGTTCCGCCTATTGATGTGATGGTAATATGACCGGAATGTGTAGGTGCTTGTGGCATGATAAACGTAAGTTCATCGAAACTTTCAGAAACTGTTACATCCTCTCCCGGAACTTCAAATTCTCCGTTTATGTTGATGTTTGAAACTTCTATGAAGTTTTGGCCAGTTATTGTTACTTCACTTCCGACTACCGGCATTATAGAACTGATATTTGTAATTATAGGTTTGGGCCCGTTCGGTTTAAACTCTATGCTTGCATCGTCTGTGTAGCAATCTAAAATAATCCATCCATCTTGAGTCATTTGGTCTCCCACTGCAAATGTAAGCTCCTCAAAATCGCTATTGATTTGATAGTCCGTTATTTCTTGAGTCACATTAACAGAGTCTGTCGTGTAATAAAGATGCTGTATCTCATAAAAATTAGCACCGATCAGAGTGATGGAATCACCAGGCTGTAGTGGGTAGGTGGCGGCAATTCGGGTTATACTCGGTCCTGGTGAAAGCACATGTAGCGGAAACACGGCAGTTCCATGATTTGTAACGATACGCAATTCGGCCGGTAGTTCCGGATTGGGACCGGATAGTTTAAAATCCTCATCGTATGGGACTGAAATAATCAGACTTGTAGGGGTTGAATATGTAGAATTAAAACTGATTTCTTGTCCATTGATATAGACTTCCATAACACCGCTTAAATTTTCTCCGATAACTGCAATCATTGTTCCCGGATTTACATCCGTAAATGTACTGTCTGCTAATGCAGGATCAGTGAGTCGGATATATTTGATGACAGGCGTTCCGTTTCCATCTCCTTCATTATTTTTACAGGAAGTGGTGGTAAACGCAAAGAATATGGTCAACAATAGTAGGCTTGACCATCCATTTTGGATTATTGTATGAATTATTTTTTTCATAATCTTTTTAGTTTATTCGTTAAAAGTATAAGGAACCGGTTCTTCTCTCAACAATGGATTCTGGATAACGTCAGATTCCGGATAGGGAAGGAATATATCATTATCTGTGATGTTAATTTCTACAGTTGGAGCTGTCCAATGGTCTGGTCCTTCTTGAAAATTACCTTCTGAATCTCGGTTTCCGAAATGTAAATATCCTTGTTTGTCTTTTATAGTGACATCTGCTCTATATCCTCGTTTCTGATTGTTGAAATAGGATAACATTTTTTGAGGTTGCCAGCAATACCATGACACCATATCATACCAATTGCTGAATTCCGCACAATGCTCTATTCTCCGTTCTTTGATGATGTCATCAAATGTAATGGAAGATTTTCTCCAACTCCCTTTTCCGTTAAATCCTCTGTAGCGTACTTTGTTGAAATATTCCAGTCCCGGTCCTGAACTCAAGGACTCGTTGTTACCTAAACAAGCTTCCGCATAGGTCAAGTATACATCTGCCAGGCGCAGGATATAGGTGTTGAGGGGTGAGTTCATGGCAGCTACATAACCGTCGTTGTCATCATCCGGTCCTCCCGGTACTCCTTTTTTTATAGGCGTTCCGGTTCCTGTATAGGTATACCCTCCGTCTGCCATACAAATATATGGATAATAGGACCCGTTGGTGAAAAACGTTGCGTTTCGACGTAAAGTATCTGCCAGTTCATATTGTTCGAGCATGTCTATACCGCCATAAAAGCCTGACCAGGCATTTACTCCTCCTACTACTTCTGGAGAAAAAGCGAGTTCAGACAATAAAGTGTTACAAACTCCCCATTCTCCCAGCGGTACCCATTGCATGGCAAGCAATGATTCTTCGTTGTTGTTGAATTTGTATTTGAACAGGTCTTCATAGTTGGGGAGGAGCTCCAGTCCGCTGTTGTCGCAGACATCTGCGGCGTATTGTCTGGCGAGTTCCAGATCCCCTTCATCGCGTTGTCCTCCTTTCTTCCAGCCGGAACGTGCCAGATAGACTTTTGCCAGCATTCCTTCAGCACCCCAACGGGTTGCTCTTCCTTGTTGGCTTGCTGTTTCTGGAAGATTTTCAGAAGCGTAAGTCAAGTCATTTATAATGAATTGGAATACGTCCTCTTCGCGGTTTAACGGAAGTACGGGATTATCTACAATTTTTTGGTTATCTTCTATAATGATGACAGGTCCCCATGCTCTAACCATATAGAAATAAGCACAAGCTCTCATCAGGCGTGATTCAGCGATAGCTTTTACTTTTGCCTCTTCACTTACATCTGCTGTACATTTAGTATTGACATCATTAATAGTTTGATTAGCCATTGTAATTACACTGTAAAATGATTTCCATGCATTCGCCAAATCCTCGCTTAGTGCAGTCACTTGGAATGTTGTAAATTCGGGGAAAGCCCATGGACTATAAAAATCATTGGCGCGTGTGCTGCCTAAATACATAATGGGTCTACTGTTGTAGTCGAACCATGCTCGATTATATAATGGAGCTGTCGCCGCTTCAAGTGCTTCGTCTGAAGCATAGAAATTGTCGGCGGTATATGAACTCTCAGGAGTTCTATCTAGAAAGCTGTCTTTGCATCCGGACAAATAAATGCCTACGAATACAAGCAGTGTTGATAATATTTTGTTTTTCATTGTTATGCGTTTTTTATGTTTATATTAGAAACTTAGATTCAATCCAAAAGTATAAATACGTTGTGACGGATAGCGTGCAGAATCTACTCCTCGCAGTAATACGTTGTAGTTATATGCTCCGACTTCCGGATCATAACCTTTATATTTAGTGAATGTAAAAGCATTCTGGATATTCATATAGATTCTCAGATTCTCTATTTTCCATTTACGAATCCATTTTTGTGGAAAAGTGTATCCTAACGAAATGTTCTTGATACGCAGATAAGATCCATCTTCTACGAAACGGTCACTCATACGGTTGTTGTCATTGGCGTCTACGGTGCTGAGACGTTGTACAGTTGCAGATTGTGGATTGCTGACTCGTACATTCCAAATGGCATCAGACGGTGAGTTGGGGTCTATCACTTCTACTTTTGCTATACCTGTCGCTTCTTCCAACAGGTTACTGTTTCTCATCGGGTTTGTGAAATCTTGACGAATCAAATTGAGTAGTTTGTTACCATAAACACCATTGATGAAGATGTTTAAGTCAAAACCTTTATAAGTGAACGTATTGTTGAATCCGTATGAGAATTTAGGTTCCGGATTTCCTAAAAAAGTACGGTCCTGCTCGTCTATTACTCCGTCTTTATTCAGGTCTTCGAAGATGAAGTCGCCTACCCAAGTTTCATCAGGAGCGATATGCTGGTTCTCCGGGAGGGCAACTGGAATCCGACTGCCGTTTTTATCAAGAAGGAAATTTCCGTTCCCGTCTCTTTGATAAAAGTCATCTTCTGTTTTGAACATTCCGGTTACTTTATAGCCATAAAATTGTCCGACCGGTTGCCCCACAACGGAGAGGGTCAGAGTTTGTGTTGCATCTAAAACTCCAGACATGCTTGAAGTTTCCGTATAGAGGTCAGTGATCTTGTTTTTGTTGAAAGAGATGGTTAGCCCCGACCTCCATACGAAATCTTTGGTAGAAATATTGACTGTGTTTAATGTAAATTCAGCTCCTCTGTTTTGCATGGCGCCTGCATTTACCCAAGGAGACTGGATAATTCCACTTACGTAAGTGGGAAGAGAAGCACGCATTAATAGATTGTCTGTATTCTTGAAGTAAGTATCGAATATAAATTCTACTCTATTGTCGAAAAGGTTTAAGTCAAGTCCGACATTGTATGCTTTTGTTTCTTCCCATTTAAGCTTATCGTTTGGATAATTACCTGCATAGAATCCTGTTCCCCAGATACTGGCAGCTGATGCCATTGTCACTCCATATGCATAGCTGTCGGCAGATTGATTACCTACCAGTCCCCATCCGAGTCTCAGCTTTAGATTGTTCAGCCATTTTACATTTTTCAGGAATTTTTCGTTGTTGATTCTCCATGCCAATGCAACGGAGGGGAATACACCCCAACGGTTAGCAGGACCGAAAGTGGACGACCCGTCACCGCGAAGTGTAAATGTGGCAAGATAACGTTCGTCATATCCGTAAGTGAATCTTCCATAGTAGGATTCAATGGCAGATGAACCTCTGCCACTGCTGTTTTTGGCTGTAGTTGCATCCCCCATATTCAGCTCGTGTATCGTGTTGAATATGTAGTTTTGACGACTTCCTTGAAGATTCTCCCATGAATTTTCTTGTGCCTCGTGACCGACCATTGCCGAAATGTTGTGTTTCCCGAATGTTCCGTTGTAAGTTAGAAAAGTTTTGAGAGTCCAGTTGGAACCATTGTTGGCACTGCGTCTTCCTTCTGAGGTTTGTGTATAGTGCCCATAGTCATAAAACGGTTGATAGTAATAATTGTTGCTGTAAGAATAATTTCCGGCATATTCTGCACGGAATACGAGTCCTTTCCATAGTGTCAGGTCTGCAAAAAAGTCAATGTACATTTGTGTTCCTTTGTCATAGTTTTCACGTAAAAGGGCTTCTGCAACCGGATTGGCAAAATAAGTTCCGAAATTTTCTGTTTCTTGTGCTCCCCAACTTCCGTCCGGGTTACGCGCTGGTGTATCTGGTAATTGTTCGATGGCTGTGCGGATGATGTTGCCATTGTCTATCGTATTGTGTTGTGTCGTTTTTGCAACGGAAGCTCTCAGTCCCGTAGATAGCCATTTTGTGATCTTGTTGTCGATGTTGACACGTGCGGAGAAACGCTCGAAGTCGGAACCGATAGCGATTCCTTCTTGTTTCAGATACCCGCCGGATATGGAATATTTTACATTGTCATTACCACCGGATATATTTATCTGGTGATTATGCATGGATGCGTTTTGGAAGATCTCATTCTGCCAGTCTGTTCCATTTCCTAACAAACTGGGATCAGCAAATTCTTCACGTTCACCGAATCCTATTATATCGGCACGCATGTTTTGATATTCTGCATATTCGCGTAGGTTCATGACATCCAGTTTTTTAGGAAGTTGCTGTAATCCATAGTATCCTTCGTATGAAATTTTGGTTTTGCCGGCTTGTCCTTGGCGCGTTGTGATCAGAACGACACCGTTTGATGCGCGCGAACCATAGATGGCTGTAGCAGAAGCATCTTTCAGAATTTCCATGGATACGATATCGGACGGATTGATGGCTGAAAGGACGCTTGAATTAGTGCTGTTGTTTCCGGATATAGCTACACCGTCTATAACGTAGAGCGGTTCGTTTCCGTTGAGTGAGTTGATACCGCGGATGCTGACGGAGATACCTCCGCCCGGAGCTCCCGAGTTCTGGGTGACGGATACACCGGCGGCACGGCCTTGAAGTGCCTGGTCAAGTGAGGTGATGACCGACTGTTTGATTTCGTCTTCGCTAATGGAAGTCACTGCACCTGTCAGGTCACTTCTTTTCATCGTACCGTAACCTACTACAACTACTTCATCCAATATTTTTGAGTCCTCTTTCAACTGTACATTAACAATCGTTTTGTTCGCCTTGATTTCCTGGGT
The DNA here is from genome assembly GCF_002159755.1 of Bacteroides sp. An269. NCBI lineage: Bacteria > Pseudomonadati > Bacteroidota > Bacteroidia > Bacteroidales > Bacteroidaceae > Bacteroides > Bacteroides sp. An269. The sequence continues at coordinate 21,828 of NZ_NFJG01000028.1, read as the reverse complement.
TTGGTAGCCGATGTAGGAGAAAATCAGTGTCTCGTTGGAACGGGCTTGAATGGAATACTTTCCATCTAGATCGGTAATTGTTCCTACGTTGGGCCTTTCTTTTACTTGTACACTGACGCCGATAAGTCCTTCTCCATCTGTACTGGATGTAACTGTCCCTGTTACAGTCCTGTTTTGAAGCGGACTAGCGGAAGTGAGATTAACAGGACCAAATAAAAGTAAGGTCCATGCAATGCACCACAGATAAAGACTTCTGTGCCTTGTTCTAAAACTGTTTTTCATGATACAATATTTTAAAAATTAACCGAATTGTTTCTGTTTTCTTGTCTGTTTGTTTTTTTTAGACAAATGTAAGAAAAGTTGTACCGAAGCGGATGCTAGGATGTTTTTGAGGTGTGTTGTTTTTTCAGAATAGGATGTTTGAATGTTTTTTTCAGATGTCTGGAATGTTGCCTGAATTTTTTCATACCCGTTTCAGAGGGTATTGTAGGCAGGGAAACGGACTTTTGGAATCATTGCGTGTGTTGTTCCTTTTCGTGTGCTTGCTGTAAGTCGGAACTTGCGTCGGGCAGAGGGGGTGTGTCAAATAAAAAGTCATTTTTATTTCAGCACACCCCCTTCTCCGGACGAATGTCGGACTTTGGCAGTCGTCTTTCATGTATGTCGGTTTTCATTTGCCGTTGCTTCCCACTTCCTCCCAGAGGAATACGGTTCCGTTCATCCGGCTTGCCGATGTTCCCGGCCAGTCGGCGGCATAGGCTTCGCCCGATGCAGGATCAAGCCCTACATAGCGGTGTGTCTTCAATGACATCAGCATACATTGTCCGTGGAGCATGTCCTGCCACATGAACAGGCAATCCTCCGTTTCCACCGGAGACAGGCGTAAGTCACCGGACATGCCCAAACCGGCTACGGTCATATAGCCTGTCCCGTTTACGGCCTTGAGGACGACTTTTCCATTTCCTCTGTCCTGCACTTCAAACATACAGTCGGAAGGGTTGCGCTTTTTCATGTCTTCCCATACGGAATAGACCATTCTGCGCGGGTTTGCCTGCATCCATTGTCTGTTGCCGAGGTTCAGGAAACTGACGGTCTTGCCCAACGGGATATTGCAGCTGCGGTCGGCAAGAGGCTCTTCCACATTGAAATCGTCGAATTCGGCATATCCGCCTTCTTTCCCTTGGCGGTTGAATGCGAACAGTGCGTATCTCGCGCCTTGAAAGATTTTGGTCTGATACGGTACGGGCAACCGTTTCCCTATATTCCGGAAATTGACGCCGTCAAAGCTGTAACTGAATTCTGCCCATTCGTGCTCAAAGTCGCCGGTGATGCGCAGGAATATTCTTGGTTGGTCCAAAGGCATTTCTATAGTTTCGTCCGTGCCCAGATTATAGTAGTGCAGGCAGGGATTTTTGTCCTTTACGGCGATGCCTACCCACTCATAAGGGATGTTCAGCAGTCCGAGACCGGCAATGTCTCCTTCTTTCATGTGGGAAGCGTCCAGCGTTACGGTAGTGACGGAAACCGGACCGATACCCCGTTGGGTCAGGGTGTTCTTTGCCCAATAGAAGTCTTTGGCAGGCATCGTGTGCAGACGGAGTCTGCCTTTCTTTATGGTCCATTTGCTGTCATCGGGGAGATGGTTCCATTGCCAGACGGGCAATAGTTTCCCTGAGTCGAAGTTGTCGCTGCGGACGTATGGGGCGTGGGGCGTGACTTTCGTTGACACATCGGGCTTGAACCATGTTCTCGGAGAGCGTCCCAGGTTGTTTTCAAGTCCGAAATACGGCCATCCGTCCACCCATGTTACGGGTGAAAGGCAAGTGGTGCGTCCGACCGCAAGGAAGTCCAGCATGGAGAATCCCCACCAGTCGCCGTTTTCCAGTTGCACTATCCCTCCTTGGTGAAGTGTCGCACATCCCATATTGTCTGCATTGGGTTTGTAGGTTTCCATCTTCCATTTCTTCATCTCTGGCATGGCACCGTCCATTGGCACGTTCGTGATCCATGTGGAATGTTCGGTTCCCATTGTTTCGCGGTTGCTGATTACACGTGTTTCATAAGGGCCTTCCAGTTTGTCGGCACGTGCGCACATCATCCGTCCCATAGGCGCGTAGTCTGCACTGATGATATAATATTTCCCGTTAATTTTGTAGGCGTGGTGTCCTTCTCCCATAGCGTTTCCACGGGGGATAAGACACCGGTCACTGCCTTCCACAAAGCCACTCAAGTCCGGTTTGATTTCGATGCAATGAACTTCATCATAGCCGTAAATCGCATATATTTTCCCGTTGTCAAACAATACGGAAACATCATGGGTGGCTCCTCCCATATTGTGATGTTCCCATGGTCCTTTCGGGTCTTTAGAAACGAAAACCTGCATTCCGATTCCGTTGATGTTTGAGAATATGTAAAATTTGCCTTCATGATACCGGATACAGGGAGCCCAGATGCCTTGCCCGTATGCTTCTTTTCCGTCTTCTAGGCGGAATCGGGGGTCGTTGACCGGAATATGATCGAATGCGTAGCTACAGAATTCCCAATTCACAAGATCCTTTGATACCAGAACAACTAGACCGGGGTTACAATGCATCGTTGTACCTACAAGATAGAATGTGTCGTTCACCCGAATCATGTCGGGGTCGGAAAATTCATCGTAGAACAAGGGGTTTGTAAATGTTCCGTTTCCGTTGTCGGCTGTCCAGGATTTTTGCTGTCCCCATGCCGTAAAAATTGTCAGATTGAAAATAATGGCAAATGTCAAGACCTTTCGGATTTGTATGCCAGTCATGTTAGGCGATGGATTCCTTTTCATTGTTTTTGTCCTCCTGATTGAATATTATTTATGTGAATCAGGAGGTGAAAATGTTTCCTGATTCACGGTTTAAAAGTCATTTGTATATGTATATCTGTGATGTCTATAAGTCTTCTCTACGTTTCCATTGCCAGAGATTCGGCTGCAACACCAGTCCCGATTTTACGGACGGGGAGATCCTTGCATAATCGGTTGGTCACCGGTTCTTTGAATATACGAAATCGTAAATACCTTGGGAGTTTTGATGTACATTTATCTGTTCGGCGTGACCCAGACCTTGGTCTCGTTGCATTTCAGGTCAATCCACTGGTCGCCGCACTTGAACTTGAAGTCGCCTTCCTCCAGCCGCCATTTTCCGTCGTAGCCCACGAACGCCATATCGCTTCCTTTCAGTTTCAGCGTGACGGTCTTGGTCTCTCCCGGTTCCAGCGAAATCTTGTTGAAGTTGCGCAGGCGGATGTTGTCGGGCGTGCTGCTCGCTACCAGGTCCTTCGAGAACAGGAGCACGCTTTCCTTTCCGGCTATTTTGCCCGTGTTAGTCACGTCCACCGTGAAGGTCAGTTCGTCATCGGCGTTGAAAGTCGTCTTGTCCGCCTTCAGGTTGGCGTATTTATAAGTGGTGTAGCTCAGTCCGAAGCCGAACGGCCACTGGATATCCATCACCGAGTCGTAGTTGTAGTTTCCGCCCATCTGCCCGATGTTCTCGCACGGCTTGTAGTCGTATGTGGCGAGTGCGTTGATGTGTTTCGGATAAGTGAACGGCATCTTTCCGCTGAAGTTGCTGTCTCCGGCGAGCAGGTTGGCGAGCGCGTCACCTCCGTAGTTGCTCGGGAGCATCACGTTGACGATAGCCTTGGCCAGCGGCTCGATGTCCTTGATGAGGCGCGGGCGGCCCTGGTTCAGGATGAGCACGACGGGTTTTCCGGTCTTCGCCAGCGCCTTCACCAGTTCCTGCTGGTTGGCGGAGAGGTTCAGGTCAGTCAGGTTGCCCGGAGTTTCGCAATAGGAGTTTTCGCCGATGCAGGCGATGATGATGTCCGCACGACTTGCGGCTGCCACAGCCTTTCCGATTTCCGGCGTGTTCTCTTCCCACCAGTTGTCGTTCTTGTACGGAGCGTAGGTCACTCCCGGCTCGTAGATGACGTTCCCTTTCCCGTACTTGTCGCACAGTGATTCATAGATTGTATTGTAAGCCTGCGCGCATTCGTCTGCCCGGTGTCCCTGCCAGCTGTACGACCATCCTCCGTTCAGACAGCGCATGGAGTTGGCGTTCGGTCCCGTGAGGAGAATCCGCTTCCCCTTGGCAATCGGAAGCAGGCCGTCCTCGTTCTTCACCAACACTTCCGATTCCTCAGCAGCCTGCAAAGCGACCTTGGCGAACTCTTCCGAGCCAAACTTGTCGTATTCCTTCACGTCCCAATACGGATTGTCGAACAGACCGAGGCGGTATTTCAGGCGGAGCACGCGCGAAACGGCGTCGTCGATGCGGCTCATCGGCACCTCGCCTTCTTCCACTAGTTCCTTTAAGTAGTCGCAGAAACTTACTTCATACGGCACCATTGACATGTCAATGCCCGCATTGATGGCAATCTTGATAGCTTCCTTTTTGGTCGCTGCAATGTGGTCGCGCGTGCAGAGGTTGTTGATGTCCGCCCAGTCGGTCACGATAAGTCCGTCCCAGTTCAAATCCTCTTTCAGCCATTGGGTGAGGAACTCCCGGTTGGCGTGGAAAGGCATCCCGTTGTCCACACCGGAGTTGACCATCACGCTCAGTGCGCCGTGGCGTACCGCTTCGAGGTAGGGGGTGAAATGCTTCTCGCGCATGTCGCTCCGTGAGATGGACGAGGGTGTGCGGTCTTTTCCCGAGACGGGAACTCCGTAACCCATGTAGTGCTTCATGCAGGCCGCCACGTTGTTCTTGCCGATGTGGTTCGGGTCTTCTCCCTGGAAACCCGACACTGTGGCTTTACCCATTTCCGCGTTCACGTAGCAGTCCTCGCCGTAGTTCTCCCACATGCGCGACCAGCGCGGGTCTCTTCCCAAATCGACTACCGGCGCGAAGTTCCACGGAATGTTGCAGGCCTTGGTCTCGTAGGCAGAGATTTCCGCACTCCGTTTTACGAGGTCTCGGTTGAATGTGGCCGCCATGTTCACTCCCTGCGGAAACATGGTTCCGTCCAGCGTGTAGGTTGTCCCGTGTATCTGGTCCACGCCGTAGATGCAGGGGATTCCGATTTCCTTCATTGAGAGTTCCTGAATCTGCCTGATAGATTCGGCCCATTTTTCCTTGGTCTGGGCAACGCTCAGCGGTACGTTCAGCAAGGAGCCGACCTTGTACTTTCCGATTACGGTGTCCAGTTTCGCCTTGTCGAGAGTAAATCCGTTCTTTTGGCTCGCCTCGAAGTCAGTCACCACGTCGATGGTGATTTCGCACATCTGCCCGATTTTCTCTTCCAGTGTCATCTTGTCCAGCCATTGCCGGATGTTGTTCTCTATTTCCGGATCGGAAGGGATGGCGGGAGCAGTCTTTGTCTGCTGGCAGCCGGTCTGCAGTACAGCACTGGTGCATATCATGGATGCCAGTGCGATTTTAGTAATGTTTTTCATGAATCTTTATATGTTTGGGTTTGTTTTATGCAAATGTAGCAGAAGCCTGTTACACAGATACTGATATTTTTGACGATTAGAACTTGAAAACGATGACGGCCTTTTCGCCTTTTTTCAGTGATAGTTTCATGTAATCGTCCGGCTTTTCTTTTTTCCTGTTCACCAGAACCCGGCGTACTTTCCCGGGCATTTTCAGTGTGATGTCCGGATTCCATCCCCCGGTGATTTCCACCCTTTGAGGTTTCCCGTCCTTCCATTCCAGACTAACGGTCGCTCCTCCGCGTACCTTGAAACCGTAGAAACGTCCTTCTGTCCATGAATCAGGGATTGCCGGAAGCAGATTTATGAATCCGTCTTGGCTTTGGAGCAGCATTTCGCTGATACCCGAAGTGCCTCCCCAGTTTCCGTCTATCTGGAAAGGCGGATGCGAACAGAACAGGTTCGGGAAAGTCCCGCTTCCGTGCTGTGAGGGGGTTGTTGGGGTATAGGCCGGATGGAGCAGGTTGCGTAGCAGGGAGTAAGCCCGGTTTCCGTCACCCAGCCGTGCCCAGAAGTTGATTTTCCATGCCCGGCTCCATCCTGTCCCTCCGTCACCACGTCTGTTTAAAGTCTGTCTGCAGGCTTCCGCCAGTTCCGGAGTCTTGACCAATGAAATCTGGTTGCCCGGATGCAGGCCATATAGGTGGGAGACGTGACGATGATGTATGTCTGTCTCTTCATAGTCTTCCAGCCATTCCATCAGATATCCTTTTCTGCTGATTTGATGGGGAGGCAGCTGTTTCAGGGCTTCTTTCAATTGTCGGGTATATGCTGTGTCGGTGTGCAGGACGGCTGCGGCATCAATTACGTTGGTGTACAGTTCGCGTACCAGCTGGATGTCCATTGTCGGTCCCATACATACGCTGACAGGAGTGCGGTCTGTTCCCACATAGAAGGTGTTTTCGGGCGAAGAACTCGGTGCTGTGACCAGCCATCCGTGCCTCGGTTCCTTTATCATGGTTGAGAGAAAGAATTCCGACGCTCCCTTTAGTATGGGATAGATTTCCGACAGGTATCGCTTGTTGCCCGTGTAGAGATAATGTTCCCACAGGTGTGCGCACAGCCAGGCGCCTCCGGTATTGGTCGCTCCCCAGGAGGGATGTCCTCCGGGGGCTGTGTATTCCCATACGTTTGTCATCATGTGGAGCACCCATCCTTTGGCATTTTCGCCATAGAATGCTTTCGCGCTTGCTTCTCCGTTCGGTACCAGTCGTTTTGTCAGGTCGATAAGCGGTTGGTAAAGCTCGGAAAGGTTTCCCGGTTCTACCGGCCAGTGGTTCATTTGAATGTTGATATTGGCATGATAGTCTCCGTTCCATGGTGTTCCCGGTTCGTTCGCCCACAGGCCTTGCAGGTTGGGAGGAAGGCTTCCCGGACGGGTGCTGCTGATGAGCAGGTAGCGTCCGTAGTTGTAATAAAGTGCGGCGAACGAAGGATCGTCCTGCTTCTGGAATGCTTCCAGCCTTCTGTCGGTGGGAAGTGTGGATATCACGGCATTTTCCGGCAGGCTGACTCCTGTCCGTCCGAACAAGTGCCGATAGCTCTGGACGGTTTCCTGTTTTAGTGTATTCAGGCATTCTTCCTTGCCGGTTACGTCGGCAAGCAGGCGTTCCGCCTTGGTCTGGTAGACTTCTCCGGAAAGGAAAGACGTGGCGGCTGAGACGATTATCCACGCTTCATCGGCTGATACAGCTTCAAGTGCGTTCTCCTGTGGACGCAGACGGCTCTTTTCTCCGGATAGTTTCACTTCGGCCACGGCTGCATAGCGCACTCCTTGCCTTTGAGGATTTCCGCTGTCCAGCTCTCCTGTCAGCTCCAGCTTTCCTTCACAAGGCTTCCGCAGAATTCCCCTTTCCGGACGGCTCAGTGTCAGCCGGAAATGGAGGGAGGCGGGGCGGTCGGTTTTCAAGTGTACGGCGATGACATCCTTGTCTCGTGAAACGAAATATCCGCGAACATAGTTTGTACGCCCTTTCGTGAATGTTGTGTAGGCGACACTTTCGTCAAGGTTCAGCTGCCGCCGATAGGAACGGACGGAGCCGGTGTCGGGATAAACGTAATCGACATACATGTCTGCGAGCATCTGGAATGCGCCGTAGGTGTTCCCGGTTTCCGGCTGTACAGGCACGAAGTCAGAAAACATCCGTTCCTGGGCTTCCTTGTTTTTGCCCTGCATCAGCAGTTCCTTGATGGCGGGAAGGCTCTCGGACGCTTTCGGATTTCTGTAATCCGCTTCCGAACCGCTCCACATGCTGATTTCGTTCAGTACGATATGTTCCCTCTCTATTCCCCCGTCGGGCATCATGCCTAATCTTCCGTTGCCTAACGGAAGAGTTTCCTCCCATTGGGATGCGGGCTTGTCGTACCATAAGGTCAAGTCGGGCGATTCTTTTCTTCCGTAGTCCGCGGGCAGGGAGAATGCGGGCGATGAAAACAGCAGGGCCAATGCAATGATGTGTCTCTTGTTGATTTTCATGGGTGTGATAGCCTTTTTATGAATAATGCGGATTGGGAGCACGCCATCCCTGTCGGTATTCCGGCTCCCGGTTTCTGCAAAGGTAAGTTTTTTACTGGAACGGCAAGGGCTTTCCTTACCATATATATAAGGCGGAATGTTTCAGAAAGGAATGCGGGATGTTGCTTGAACAGGCACAGATACAAATGAATACCCTGTTGGTAACATTTCGTCCGACGATATAACAAAACTTCAATTTTGTAGATTAGAGAACAAAATGTCACATAACACCGGTTTTCTCTGACCGGACCCGATGGAATTTTCCCTGAAATAGAAGCCGTTTCTTAATAAATATAAAGCGTAACCCCGTTCAGAAGCTCTCTGGAAGGGGTGGGGACACGGAACATTTCCGCAAAAATGACCCGATTCGAGGAGCAAAATGTCCCGTCGTTTGCTGGAAAGTGACGGGACATTTCCTATAAAACGTCCCGTTACTTTGGGAAAAGTTTCCCGGAAGCCTTTGGAACATGGCGGAGCGCCCGCTTTTTTCTCCGGAATCTCCTTTCCCGAATCGCTTTGTAGAGTGTTATAAAGAAACTAATTTTTGCCCGTCAGTATCTGTAAGGAAATAGAAAAATCGATTGACGTTATATTTGTTCTTTAAAAACCCGAATATGCTTTCAGTCTGTTTTCCTTGCGGCTTCTTCTCTTTTCGTTTTTCCGGATTCCTCCGGGTTTGCTTCCATGCGGACGATTCTCGCCGCCCGGAATTGACATTGTGTCAGAATGACAAAAAGAGTGTCAGGGCTTGGGTATACCTGTCGGAATGTTTCAATGTGTGTCCGGAAACATTTGATACCTTCCGAAGAAACAAATGAAGTTTCGTGTTTGGCATAGGAGACGTATTTTTACTTTCCTAAAAACTTTAAGGCATTATGAACAGGCATTTATCAGGAATGGGATGGACGGCGGTCGCATGGGCGGCCCTTGCCGTGGTGGTTCTCACGGGGTGTGGAAAGAAAGTAAGTAACTGCATATCGGGCGAAACCCCTTACGAAGTGGCGGCAAGTCTGGGACTGGGGTGGAACCTCGGGAACCAGCTGGATGCGTTCCGTGACGGAGTGGCGGAAGAAACCGCCTGGGGCAATGATTCCGTGACGCAGGAACTGTTCGACGGGCTGGCGTCCGCCGGCTTCACTACCGTCCGCATTCCGGTTACGTGGAAAGGACATTTCGGCGGTGCTCCGGACTATGCCGTCGAACCTGCCTACATGGACCGTGTGGCGGAAGTGGTGGGCTATGCGGAGCGTGCCGGGCTGAACGTCCTTGTCAATGTCCACCACGACGGGGACTGGCTCGACATCAAGCGGGCCGCTGCAGACGAAAAGGTGAACGAAACGGTCAAGGCCCAGTTAAAGGCAATATGGACGCAGATTGCCGTCCGGTTCAGGGACAAGGGGAATTTTCTCGCGTTCGAGGCGATGAACGAGATTCACGACGGCGGTTGGGGATGGGGGAACAACCGCAAGGACAGCGGCAGGCAATATGCCGTGATGAACGAGTGGAACCAGGCGTTCGTGGATGCGGTGCGTGCCACGGGCGGGAACAATGCGGACCGTTATCTCGGCGTTCCGGCCTACGTGACCAATATTGACATTGCGGTGGAGAGCTTCGTGCTTCCGGAGGATAAGGCCGACAACCGCCTGATGCTTGCCGTCCACTTCTATGATCCGGTGGATTTCGCATTGAACGCTACCCGTTCGGAGTGGGGGCATACGGGCGACCCCGCAAAGAAGGCTTCCTGGGGCGACGAGGACAATGTGCGTGCCCAGTTCGGCAAGATGAAGTCCGCCTTTATCGACAAGGGAATTCCGGTATATATCGGGGAGATGGGCTGCGTGCACCGTAGCGACGCGCGTGCAGAAGCGTTCCGCCTGTATTATCTGGAATATGTATGCAAGGCCGCAAAGGACTACGGGATGGCTCCTTTCTATTGGGACAACGGCGGTTCGGGAAGCGGAACCGAGATGTCAGGCTTGTTTGACCGTGTCACGGGCGAGTGGCTGAACAATGGTCGGGAGGTGGTCGAGGCGATGAAGCGGGGTATCTTTACGGAGGATAAGTCCTATACGCTGCAATGGGTTTATGAGAACAGGGCACCTGTGGGAATGAAGGATGAACAATGAACAATTAATAATGCGAATCGGGAGTTGATGCACCGATTCGCATTATATATCTGGTAGACGTACCTCTGTGTTCAAAAAACAAATTCGACACGCCCTCACTGCGGGTAAGCGTGAAAAATGAGGGACGTTCATTTGCGGAAAAGCGGATTTTTTCTTTTCTTTGTCCTTAAATCAAGATAAACACACGATGAACAGAACAGTAGCCTTATTTGCTCTCCTGATAGCATTTCTTTCATTATCTGCCCAACCTTTCATGTTCAGACATCTGGAGGTGGCCGACGGATTGTCGAACAATTCGGTCTATTCCATATTCAAGGACAGGGACGGCTTCATGTGGTTCGGCACGAATTCCGGACTGAACCGTTTCGACGGATATACTTTCAAGATTTACCGGCATCTGTCCGGTGATTCCTGTTCGCTTCCCAACAATTACGTCTGGGGGATAATGGAGGAGCCGGACAACTATTTCTGGCTGAAGACAGGCACCGGATATGCCCGGTTCGACAAGGCGAAAGACACGTTTGAACCCGACTTGAAAGGCTTTATGGGGAAGTTGGGGAGCAAAGGAATGCCTGAATGCGTTTATGTGGATTCCTCAGGGTATACGTGGATATCTGTGGCGGGGGAGGGTTTTTACCGTTACAGGGAAGGGGAGGAGACGAAATTTCTTTCCTTGTATGTCTGTGGACTCCCCGATGCGGGAGTGACGGCTATCGGCGAGTGTGCCGGATGTGTCCTGCTGCTGTATAATTCGGGAAAGTTTGTTTGCGTCAACCGGTCTGAAATGACGCAGAAGTGGGTGAAGGATGACATAATGGACGGTAGAAGTTTAGGTGCTTTCTCCTTGTTCGTAGATAAGGAGGGTTGTGTCTGGATTTACAGCTCTTCGGGTTTGTGGGTGTATGATACGGTGGCGGACAGATGGCGGACAGACTTGGCTGCACATTGGAAAGGACAGAACGACATCGTTCATGCCGTGTCGCAGGACGAGGAAGGCCGGATATGGGTAGGCAAGGACTATGGAGGTATCGACGTGTTCGACAAGCGTACCGGTGGAATCGTCCGGGTGGTCAATGATGCGGGCGCTCCCCGAAGCCTGTCGCACAATACGGTTTATTGTCTGTATGTCGACCGCAACGGGCTGATGTGGGTGGGAACTTACAAGAAAGGTGTCTCCTGCTACGGGAAAAGTATGTTCAAGTTCAACATGCACGAGTTGGGGGACATCACCTGCATTGAGCAGGCCGATGAGGAACGTCTGTGGTTAGGGACGAACGATGAGGGGCTTCTTCTGTGGAACATCCGGACGGGCGAGACGGAGAAGCGGTATGACTTTTCCGTTCCTGTCGTGGCTTTGCTGAAATCTGGGGACGGACGTTTGTGGATAGGTACTTTCAACGGCGGGCTTTATTGTCTGGACAAAAGGTCGGGACTGACCGGCTATACTTCCGGAAAGGACGGTTTGCTGGGGAACAGCGTCTGGACGCTGGCCGAAACGGACGGACGGCTCTGGATAGGCTATCTGGACAGAGGGCTCCAATATTGGAATCTGAAGGACAACACGCTGGAGACATACGAGGGGATAAGTGGGTTTGTGGCTTCTTTGAGTGTGTCGGATGACAATACTTTGGCGGTCGGTATGCCCATGGAGGTTGCGCTCGTCGACCCCAGCACGTTGGAGAAGCATACGATTCCCGATGGAAACACGTCGGGCAGGCAGGATGTCAATCAGGTGTATTGCGACAGCCGCGGACTGGTATGGATTGCCATGCGCGAAGGTTTGAAAATGTATGACAAGAAACGTCATTCGGTGAAGGATTTCACGGACATCACCGGCAATCCGGGAGAAATCATGGCGGGAGTGACGGAAGACCATAACCATGACATGTGGATTTCATCGACGAGGCGGATGATTCATCTGAAAGTGTCAAAGGACAGCAAGGGGGAATATACGTTCGAATCGCATATATACAATGACAAGGACGGTCTTCAGAACTGCGATTTCAATCTGAGGGCGATAAAGACTTTGGATAACGGCATGGTCGTGGCCGGTGGCCTTTATGGGCTGAATGTGTTCGATCCGGACGGAATACACTATAACAAGGTGTTGCCGAAAGTGATGTTCTCCGCACTGTATCTGTTCAATAAGGAAATAGAGGCGGGCAAGGAATACGGAGGTCATGTGGTGCTTCCTGAAGACCTGAACGTCCTCCGGAAATTCGAGTTGGATTACGGACAGAATATCTTTACGATAGAACTTGCCTCCGACAATTTCAATTTGCCGGAGAAGACCACTTATATGTACAGGCTGGACGGGTTCAATGACGAGTGGCTTTCCCTGCCGCCCGGCATGAACCGCCTGACATTTACGAATCTGGCATTCGGAAAATATGTGTTGAACGTAAAGGCGATAAACAGTGACGGATATGAGGGCACGGAGGTAGCCCGTCTGGAAATCTTTGTGCATCCTCCTTTCTGGATGTCATGGTGGGCGTACATATGTTATGTCCTGATTTTTGTGCTGGCATTGTTGCTTGCCCGTAGGCATCTGTTGAGGCGGGAGCGGGAGCAGTTCCATATCCGTCAGGTGGAGCAGGAAGCGGCGAAGAACGAGGAAATCAATCAGATGAAGTTCCGTTTCTTTACCAATATAAGTCACGAACTCCGCACTCCGCTGACCTTGATTGTCGCTCCGTTGGAAGAGCTGCTGGCAAAGGAGAAGGACGAATCGCGAAGGTCTATGCTGGTACTGATGTACAGGAACGCGCAGCGTCTGCTGGTGTTGGTCAACCAGCTGCTTGACTTCCGCAAGGGAGAGATGAGCGGACACCAGCTTTCCTTGTCGGAGAACGATGTCGTTCCGTATATACGTGAGGTATGCAATTCGTTCCTTCTGATGGCGGACAAGAAACATATACAGTTCTCTTTCTTTTCCGGCATGGAACATTTTCCGATGGCTTTTGATGCGGACAAGATAGGCAAGGTAGTGATAAACCTGCTTTCTAACGCTTTCAAATATACTCCCGACGGAGGGCGTGTGACCGTTATGCTGGAACATATAGAAAGTGAACCGGAGATGCTGGAAATAAAGGTCTCGGACACGGGCATCGGCATTCCCGATGCGGACAAGGAGCGTATCTTTGACCGTTTCTATCAGACCGACCATAAGGGTATGGAAGAGACCACGGGAAGCGGCATCGGCCTGAGCCTGGTTCGTGATTTTGTCAGCTTGCATGACGGTACGGTGGAGGTATTCGACAATATCGGTACGGGGACGGTGTTTGTCGTGCATCTTCCAGTCCGACATGTGGATGTTGTTGCCGAACTTCCGAAACCGGTCGTTGTCCGGCCGGAAGCGGATGGTGTTCCGGAACAAATGGTGGAACAGACTGACAGGGACAGCTTTCCGCTTTTGCTTGTGGTGGATGACAGCGAGGATTTCCGTCAGTTCATGCAGCACAGTCTGGAACTGCAGTACCGGGTGGAGGTAGCTTCGAACGGTGAAGAGGCATGGAAGAAGATACAGGAAAAACAGCCGGATCTGGTAATCAGTGACGTGATGATGCCGGTAATGGACGGCAATGAATTGTGCCGGCTGATCAAGTCGGACAAGCGGACATCCCATATTCCGGTGATTCTGCTTACGGCGCGTCAGGCGGTAGAGTCGAAAGTGAAGGGACTTGAAACGGGGGCGGATGACTATGTGACTAAGCCTTTCAACATGATTGTATTGGTTTTGCGTATCCGCAAGCTGATTGAATTGAGCCGTTACCGTCAGGTTACCCATGCGACGATAGATCCGACTCCCAGTGACATTGTGATTACCTCGTTGGACGAGAAACTGATAGAAAAGGCAGTCAAGTATGTCGAGGACAATATTTCGAGAAGCGACCTGTCCGTTGAGGAACTGAGCCGCGAGCTCGGGATGAGCCGGGTGCATCTTTACAAAAAGCTGCTGCAGATTACCGGAAAGACACCGATTGAGTTCATCCGTGTGATTCGTCTGAAACGTGCCGCCCAATTGCTGCGTGAAAGTCAGCTTCATGTATCGGAGGTGGCGTATGAAGTAGGCTTCAACAGTCCGAGATATTTCAGCCGTTATTTCAAGGACGAGTTCGGTGTACAGCCTTCTGTCTATCAGGAAAAGGAGGGGAAATAACAAACGGTACCCTATGTAGAAACATATGGGATGGGCGTGGGTTAAATAGGAACCTTGTATAAAACATTTGAATTCATAAATCTGATTGATAACCTCTATTTTTGTAAAAGAGAAAAGAAGTCTTATCGTTTAACTTTAAACATCAGTTGGGTATATGAATATGAAAGGCATTTCTTATTGTCTGCTGGCCGGCTTGCTGCTTGGTTCATGCTCCGGCGTTTACGAACAGACAGATAATGGAGTGATAGTGAAGGTGCGGACAAAGAAAGATGATGCAGGTGCACGTCTGGTCCGTCTGCAGGTGATGGGCGACAAGCTCATCCATGTATCGGCCACACCTGAAAACAGGTTTGCCGATTCGCAAAGTCTGATTGTCGTTCCGCAGAAGGAACGAACTCCTTTTACGGTCATCCAGAAGGGAGATACGGTGACGGTTTCCACGGATGAAGTCCGTGCTTCCGTTCTTGCATCGACAGGGGAAGTCTGGTTCACCGATGAAAATGAGAATATGATTCTTCGGGAAAACGAGGGAGGAGGCAAGACCTTCACGCCGATAGAAGTGGAAGGAACAAAAGGTTACACAATCCGTCAGGTGTTCGAGTCGCCGGATGACGAGGCGTTCTACGGATTAGGCCAGCACCAGGCCGATGAATTCAATTATAAGGGAAAGAACGAAGAGCTGTTCCAGTATAATACGAAGGTTTCCGTTCCGTTCATTGTCTCAAACAAAAACTATGGCGTGCTGCTTGACAGTTATTCGTTTTGTCGTTTCGGGAATCCGAACGATTATTCTCAGTTGGGGGATGTGTTCAAGCTGTATGACAAGGACGGAAAAGAGGGAGCGATAACAGGTACTTATGTCCCCGCTCCGGAATCGGGTGCCGGGACATTGGTCCGCCGGGAGGACTCGCTTTATTTTGAGCATCTGGTCAGAGGCGACCTGAATCATGTGGTGAATTTGCCGGAAGACTTTCCTCTGTATGGCTCAAAGGTCACTTATGAAGGGGAGATTGAACCTTCGCAGAGCGGGGAATTCAAGTTCATCCTCTATTATGCAGGCTATACCAAAGTGTATATCGACAACAAACTGGTGGTTCCGGAGCGCTGGCGCACGGCATGGAATCCGAACAGCTATAAGTTCTCCGTGAATCTGGAGGCCGGAAAGCGTGTGCCGTTGAAGGTGGAATGGAATCCGGACGGAGCGGTTTCTTATTCCGGGCTGCGTGTGTTCAGTCCGGTTGACCCGAAAGAGCAGGGCAAACAGTCGTGGTGGAGTGAAATGACTCCTCAGCTGGACTATTATTTTGTCGCCGGTGACGATATGGATGATGTAATCAGCGGTTACCGTACCTTGACAGGCAAGTCTCCCATCATGCCTAAATGGGCGATGGGCTATTGGCAGAGCCGGGAGCGTTACAAGTCGCAGGATGAAATGTTGGGTGCGTTGAAAGGTTTCCGTGACCGGAAAATTCCGATAGACAATATTGTGCTCGACTGGAGCCACTGGCCGGAAAACGCATGGGGAAGCCATGAGTTCGACAAGGCACATTTCCCGAATCCGAAAGCGATGGTCGATTCCATTCATGCAATGCACGGGCACATAATGGTGTCCGTATGGCCGAAGTTCTATACCACGACCGAGCATTACAAGGAATTTGACAGGAACGGCTGGATTTATCCGCAGTCCGTGAAGGACAGCCTGAAGGATTGGATTGGCAAAGGGTACACATACGGCTTCTATGACGCATACAGTGCCGAGGCACGCAAGCTGTTCTGGAAACAGATGTACGAACATTATTATCCGTTGGACATCGATGCGTGGTGGATGGATGCCAGTGAACCGAATGTGCGTGACTGCACGGATATGCAGTACCGTAAGGACTTGTGCGGACCTACGGCATTAGGTTCCTCTACGGAGTTCTTCAATGCCTACGCGCTGATGAATGCGGACGCAATCTATAACGGGCAACGGGGTGTGGACAACAACAGGCGTGTCTTTTTGCTGACCCGTTCAGGATTTGCCGGTTTGCAACGGTATTCTACGGCTACCTGGAGTGGTGACATCGCTACCCGTTGGGAAGACATGAAGGCACAGATTTCCGCCGGTCTGAATTTCGCAATGAGCGGCATTCCTTATTGGACGATGGACATCGGTGGCTTCTGTGTGGAAAACCGTTATGTGGAGGGCCAGAAACAATGGAACGAAACAAGGACGGAGAATGCCGACTATAAAGAATGGCGCGAACTGAATACGCGCTGGTTCCAGTTCGGAGCGTTCTGTCCGCTGTATCGTGCACACGGTCAATATCCGTATCGTGAGCCGTGGGAGATTGCCCCCGAAGGTCATCCCGCCTACAATTCCATTGTTTATTATACAAAGTTACGCTACAATATGATGCCGTATATTTATTCGTTGGCGGGCATGACGTGGTTCAAGGACTATACCATCATGCGTCCGCTGGTGATGGATTTTACAGCTGACGCGAATGTAAACAACATTGGTGACCAGTTCATGTTCGGTCCTGCTTTCATGGTTTCTCCTGTTTACCGTTATGGAGACCGCAGCCGTGAGGTGTACTTCCCGAAGTCGGAAGGCTGGTATGACTTCTATACAGGGAAATATCAGAAAGGCGGAGTGAAAGCCGAGGTGGAGGCACCTTATGAACGCGTTCCGCTATATGTGCGTGCAGGTTCTATCGTGCCGTTCGGCGAAGACATTCAATATACGGACGAGAAGCCGGCCGACCATATCAGGCTGTATGTATATCAGGGAGCGGACGGCGAGTTTACACTCTATGAAGATGAAGGCGTGAACTATAACTACGAAAAGGGAATGTATGCGATGATTCCGATGGAATATGACGATGAAACCCGTACTTTGACAATCGGCGAACGCAAAGGTTCGTTCCCCGGCATGTTGGAGGAGCGCACGTTTACGGTGGTTGTAGTTAATGAGGACAAGCCGCAGGCTTTCGATGTTAACGCAAAAGGCATTGAGGTAAAGTATACGGGAAGCGCACAGACTGTGAATTTGTAATATTATAGGATTTGTTTATATGGTTAATAAATTAGTGTTGTTTGTGTCGGGAATCTGCTGCATGTTTTTTATGGCATGTGGCACATCTCCCGATGTCCCTCGTGAACGAATTGATTTTACCGAAGGCTGGCGTTTCCGATTGGGAGACACTCCAGAAGCTGCCGATGCAGACTTTGTGGACGGGGAATGGAGGATGTTGAATCTCCCCCATGATTGGGCCATAGAGGGTGATTTCAGTAAAGATAATCCGTCCGGAACGGGGGGCGGTGCACTTCCCGGAGGTATCGGATGGTACAGAAAGACTTTTGTCCCTGAAAAGTCCGATGTGGACAAGAAAATCCGGATTGTATTTGATGGTGTCCATATGAATTCGGATGTGTATCTCAATGGGGTCCTGCTGGGGCATCGTCCTTACGGCTATATCACTTTCAGCTATGACCTCACCCCACATCTGAAATGGGGAGAGAAGAACGTACTGGCCGTGCGTGTGGACAATTCGGAACAGCCCAATTCCAGATGGTATTCCGGTTGTGGCATCTATCGGAATGTATGGCTCGTGAAGACGGCTTCCGTGCATGTCGGCGAATGGGGAACTTATGTGACCACTCCTGTGGTTAATGAGTCGGAAGCAGTGGTGAACGTACAGACAATCGTCTTTAATGAAACGGATGCAAGTACGCAGATTACCGTCTGTTCGTCATTGTTCGATGCGGAAAACAAGTGTGTGGCCAAAGCCGATACATTATGCACGGTCGGCGGAGGAACGGACACAATAACCGTACAACAGCTGAAAGTGGCAAGTCCGCAGCTTTGGGGAATAGAGAAACCTTACCTTTATACATTGGTGACGGAACTGCTTGACGGAGACCGCTGTGTAGACCGTTATGAAACTCCGGTGGGCATCCGTACTTTCAGCTTTGATGCGGAGAAAGGCTTTTCCCTCAATGGAAAGTCGATGAAGATAAACGGAGTGTGCATGCATCATGACTTGGGTTGCCTGGGCGCAGCGGTGAATATTCGTGCCATCGAACGCCAGCTGGAGATTCTGAAAGAGATGGGATGCAATGGCATACGCTGCTCCCACAATCCTCCGGCTCCGGAGTTGCTTGACTTGTGCGACCGTATGGGATTCATTGTGATGGATGAGGCATTTGATATGTGGCGCAAAAAAAAGACAACTCACGACTATTCCCGTTATTTCAACGAATGGCATGAGCGGGACTTGCGCGATTTCATTCTGCGTGACCGCAACCATCCTTCTATTTTCATGTGGAGCATCGGAAATGAGGTGTTGGAGCAGTGGAGTCATGCTGATGCGGACACTCTGAGTCTGGAGGAGGCGAACCTGATACTGAACTTCGGGCATTCGAAGGATATGTTGGCAAAGGACGGGGAGATGAGTGTGAATTCGTTGCTGACAAAGAAATTGGCTGATATAGTGAAACAGCTCGACCCGACACGCCCTGTTACGGCAGGATGCAATGAACCGAATCCGTTCAACCATCTGTTCCGGTCGGAGGCGCTTGACATTATAGGTTACAACTATCATAATGTGAATGTCCCGGACGTACCTGCAAATTTTCCTGGGAAGCCTTTCATCATTACGGAGAGTAATTCGGCGTTGGCTACCCGGGGGTATTACCGGATGCCGAGCGACAAGGTGTATATTTGGCCGGAAAGATGGGACAAGCCGTTTACTGATTCCAGCTATTCGTGCTCTTCTTATGACAATTGTCATGCGCCTTGGGGGAATACGCACGAGGAAACTATCAAGCTGATACGTGACAATGACTTTATCAGCGGACAATATTTGTGGACAGGGTTCGACTATATAGGCGAGCCTACTCCGTTCGGATGGCCTGCACGCAGTTCCTATTTCGGTGTTGTCGATTTGGCGGGCTTCCCGAAGGACGCTTATTATCTTTATCAGTCGGAATGGTCGGACAAGCAGGTGCTTCATCTGTTCCCGCACTGGAACTGGAAGGAAGGCCAGGACGTGGATATGTGGTGTTATTATAACAATGCGGACGAAGTGGAGTTGTTCGTTAACGGGAAGTCGCAAGGTGTGAGGTCAAAGACTCCGGACTGTTTGCATACTGTGTGGAGAGTCAGGTTTGAGCCGGGAAGTGTGAAGGTTGTAGCCCGAAAAGCCGGGAAGATTGTAGGCGAGAAGGAACTTCGTACAGCAGGCGAACCGGCCCGGATTCGTCTGACTCCCGACCGTTCTCAATTGGCGGCAGACGGAAAAGACTTGAGTTTCATAACAGTAGAGATTCTGGATAAGGACGGAAACTTATGTCCGAATGCCGATAATTTGGTAAACTTCAACGTGAAAGGAGATGCTTTCATTGCCGGGGTGGATAACGGAAATCCGATTTCAATGGAGCGTTTCAAGGACACTAAGCGTCGGGCGTTTTATGGAAAATGTCTGGTTGTGGTTCAGAATAAAGGAAAGAAGGGCATGGTGCATTTAATGGCGATGTCTGACGGGTTGCAGCCGGCTGATGTGGAGATTGTGATTGACTGATTCAACGATTATAAAGATTCATAAAAATAAAAAAAGAAATAGTCATGAATTTAAGAGCAAGGAAATTCTGGACCTTTTTCGGATTGCTGGTCCTGGGTCTTTCTGTATCGGCGGAGACAGGCAAACGGAATGAAGAGTCCTTGTTGAAACCTCGTATTGTCGTCTTGACAGATATTGCTCCGGCTGATGTTGAGCCTGATGACATGGAATCCATGGTCCGCTTGTTGGCTCATGCAGATATGTTTGAGATAGAAGGACTGGTCGCTACAGGCGGATGGAATATCTGTGGCGGTACCTATCCCGAAAGTTGGATGGACAGTTTGATGACGGTCATCGACGCTTATGAAAAAGATTTACCCAATCTGATGAAACGGTCGGAGCAGGAAGACTTTTTACCGGAAAGTCAGGAGAATGGTAAGCAGGAATTGGGCTATTGGCCCAGTGCCGGTTATTTGCGCAGTCGTACGATGTTGGGAAGCAGGGGTCTGGGAATAGAACGGATTGGTGAAGGCAATGATTCTCCGGGAAGTGACTTGATAATCAAGTTAGTTGATGAAGAGGATAGTCGTCCTTTATGGATTACTGTATGGGGTGGTGCCAACACATTGGCACAGGCTGTGTGGCGGGTTAGAAAGGAACGGAGCGAATCGGAGGTGCATAAGTTTCTGGATAAACTGTGTGTATATACGATTACAGATCAGGACGTATGTGGGGGGCCTCCTGTAGATTATGCGTTCAGTTCCCATCAATGGCTGCGTAAGACTTGCGGAAAGGAGTTGCGTTTCTTCTGGGATGAAAGTGCCTGGCTTGTGCAGAACACGCTTGGAAGTATGAATTGGAATGAATATGCCACCCATATACAGGGACATGGCCATTTAGGAAAGGTCTATCCGAAAAACAAATATGGAGTAGAAGGGGATACGCCTTCTTATCTGCATGTCTTTCCCAATGGGTTGAATAATCCTGCTGTGGGCAATCAGGTGGGTTGGGGCGGCTATTTCCGTTGGGCGCTTTCGCCTGACAGCCTGACGGAGTGTTACACCAATGCAGCTCCGGATGTTAAAGCTGTATCCGAGAAATACGAGAAATATTTTTATCCGGCCATCTTTGCTGATTTTGCGGCCCGGATGGATTGGGCGGCTTACGGAGAAGGAAATCATAATCCGTCTGTCTGCATAAATGGCGAAAGAGGTTTGGAGTCGGTCATGGTTTCTCCGAAAGTGGGTCGGAAAATACGGTTGGATGCATCTGAATCTTTTGATGCGGATAATGATTCATTGGCATATCATTGGTGGATATTGCCGGAGGCCGGTACCTATACAGGCCGTATGGATATTATGCAGGCCGACAGGTCTGTTGCAATCTTGGGTATACCACGGGATGCGGCAGGTAAGGAAATACATGTGATTTGTGAAGTGACGGACAATGGTTCTCCTGCACTGACTGGGTATAGGAGGGTGATTATACGTCCGGTTAATTAGTTTGTGTGATTTAGGGTGATTATACGTCCGGTTAATTAGTTTGTGTGATTTAGTTCCTATGTTTGTAATGTGCTAGCAAAATAGCATAAAGCCAAGAGAATTATTAAATTTGTAAATGAAAGAAATAACTTAATAAAACCTATGACTTTATGCGTAAACAAAGTAACACATTAAATTTTGAAGGACAAAATATTTACGTAGGAATTGATGTGCATTTGAAGAGTTGGACAGTAAGTATTCTGAGCGATCATCTCCACCACAAGACATTCGTTCAGCCTCCGAGTCCGGAAGCCCTGTCCTCTTATCTTCACGCGCATTTTCCCAACGGGAATTATCTGTCAGCCTATGAAGCCGGTTTCAGTGGCTTTTGGGCGCATTATAAACTGGTTGAAATGGGAATACAGAATATAGTAGTTAATCCGGCGGATGTCTCCACCAGCCAGAAGGAACGTCTTCAGAAGACGGATGCAGTGGACAGCAGGAAAATAGCCAGGTCTCTGCGTAACAATGAACTGACAGCCA